>PKXT01000186.1 GCA_003133505.1 Acidobacteriota bacterium | reverse complement strand
CTCGAATTTCTCCTTCGCCATCGCTTCTTTCCTTTTTTCTCGTCGTTATAACTTGTTATCAATGCCCATGAAACTGTTCGAGCCGCTGGCAAGATGGAGCGGGGGACGGGATTCGAACCCGCGACCATCGGCTTGGAAGGCCGAGACTCTACCGCTGAGTTACCCCCGCCCGCCTCGGTCTGCGGAATGGAGCCTGGGACCGGGATTGAACCGGTGACCTCGTCCTTACCAAGGACGCGCTCTACCAACTGAGCTACCCAGGCGAAAAACTCGCTCGCCAAATCTCCTTCAAAACTCTCATCGACGATTCAAAACCGCTGTCCAAAGCTATTTGCACCATCCACTCACTCTCCCACCGGGCGATGGTGGACGGGGGAGGATTCGAACCTCCGTAGCCCGCAAGGAGCGGCAGATTTACAGTCTGCTGGTTTTAGCCACTCACCCACCCGTCCGCGCGGGAAAAACTGCGTAAAATGCCGACGAGCGGGTTCAGAGACACCCGCCCACTTCGCATTTTCAAGAGGAAATTCGCCGCCTCCTCAAAAAAATCCGAAACCTGCTCGGCCCTTAATCTCAGCTGGCGGAGGGATTTGAACCCCCGACCCTCTGATTACAAATCAGATGCTCTACCAACTGAGCTACGCCAGCCCACTCAAACTTCCGAAAATTATCATATCGGGGTGGGAATTGCAAGCACGCGAGTGTCCAAATCTAAAAAATTGCATTTGCCCCTCTTATTGGGGGGCCACATCCTTTCTGGGCGACATAAAAGCCGCATCCGGAAGTGCCACATTCTGCTCCACATCCGTAAAATGCATCAGCAGCGGCACCGGACTCGTTTGCCGGTGAACCGTTGGCAACATCACACCATTGAAAACCTTGTAATCCTCCAGAAACAATTCCACTTGATACTTCCCATCCGTTGAACTCGCTTCGCCCGCCAGCCGCACGAGAAGACCGCTCTTGGCGTCAAAATCAAACGTACGTGATGCGCCGTCGGAAGTCATTCCCTTAACCTCGTAAACTGCGCGTCCGTCTAGCTTCTGCTCGCCAGTCACGTCCATTTTCGGGTACAAATCCATCAAGCGCAGCGGCATGTAAAAATCCGCTTCTCTCCGCGTGTCCGCCAGTTCATTCCCGGTCATGATTCTGGTGCCACCCTGGGGATCCTCGGCCCATCCTATTGTGCCGTCGAAGCCGCGGCGGAATTCGCCCAGTCCTGGAACTTCGGCGATCAGCAAAAGTTTGTTCGGCGCCTGTTCTTCCAGTTGCACCGTCCCTTTCATGCCTACTTCTGTAAATTCAATGGTTCCTTTCCGTACCCGGCTATGGAGTTTATCCCAGGCCGCTTTCCCTCCTACAGCCTGTTCGTAACGCGCAATCACTTCCTGCGCGCTGGGCAACTTCCCCGCGACCGCGGTGGGCGTGGCCTTTTGTGCGTTACCTGGGACAGCCGCAATGAAGATAGCTGCAAAAACCGGCAGCACGGCCATCAGAGAACGCTTCATTCTGTTGAGGAACCTCAATACCGGAATTTCAATCAGGGCTGCTTGTTTGATGCTTACCAGGTCGCCTACGTTGCAAGTTTGCCATTGCCTCCCCGTACGGGCGCCCCCTTACGGATGAAACAGCTACCTCTCCCAAGTGGAATGTCGCTGTCGTTTCTAATCTCCCGTCGTTGTCCCGTGGAGAAAACGCCAGGGATTTACCGGTATATTTGAGAATCGCACTTCGTAATGAAGATGTGGCGCCGTGGCGCGGCCGCTGCGGCCCACGTAACCGATTACATCCCCGCGCTTCACCTGCATTCCTGGGTGTGCATTGTAGCCTGAAAGATGCGCATACCACGTCGAAATCCCGAAACCATGGTCAACGATCACCACCTGCCCGTATCCACCGCGGTCGGCCACTTCCGCCACCGTACCATCCGCCGTCGCGCGCACTGGCTCACCATACGCCGTCCCAATGTCTACGCCGGAATGAAATGCTCCTTCACCGCTGAACGGGTCCAGCCGCTCCCCAAAGTGCCCCGTCAGCTCCCCTTGAACTGGCCACAGCGACGGGACATTGGCAGCGTCCGAGAGCAACGGCAGCCCTGCCAGTAGCACCGGACGCTGTGCATAAGTGGTCAGCGACACTTCCGACGCGTTTTTCTCTAAAAATTGGAATTGAGCCACGGATTGCTCGTACTTGCCCTCCGGTTCGGTGGGATTGTCGGGACGATTGAAAGGGGCGTGCGGCAATTTTGCGATCCCATAGCTGACCGCCACTTCGCTAGCCAGCGATTGCAAAGAGCTCAATCGTTGGTTCGTATTCTTAACCTGATTTTCCAATTGATGATACTGCTGCTTCAGGTTGACCTGGTCCCGCCGCATGGCGTTGTAATTGGTGACCTTCCATAACATCCGCGAGTACGAAGCCACCGCTGCGGTCACCGTCAGCCCGCCCACTACCACCAGCACGGTCAGTACGTGCAATACATAAAACGGGATGCGAATGCGTTTCAGCCGCCCTGTATCGCTGCTGGCAAGAAATAACGTATAAGATTTAGCTCTCATTGTCCCCCAACGTGACAATTGCTAATGATCGCGTTTTATTGATTCAAAGAAATACCGCGACTTTACATTTATGCTGGGCTGCGCCCCCGCGCCAGCCCCAATCAAAACAGCAAATTGTTTGAACCGTGAGCCTTGGTTCGAAACCGGGCCTATTTTAGGAAGACAAGGGCTCGCAAGTCAAGGCAACCCTGTATGCCGGTTTAGGCACCCGTGCGCCCAAGCTTCGCCGAACGTATAATCTCCCCTTGGATCTTTCCTTTCGCCGATGCCACCTGCCAAACCCAAAATGCCCGCCATTTGCAACGAAAATGATATCCTTCGCCGCATTGTGCGCGCATTCTCCGCTCGCCGTCAGCCCCACATACCCCCCCATATTTTGGTCGGCATGGGCGACGATGCCGCATTGCTCGAGATTCCCTCGGCGTCAACCATCGCGATTAGCAGTGACGCATTCCTTGAGGGCGTCCATTTCCTCCCCCGCCTCCATTCGCCGGAATCCGTCGGCTATAAATGTCTCGCCCGGGCGGTAAGCGATTTGGCGGCAATGGGTGCGCGTCCGCACAGCTTCCTGCTGGCTCTGGCTCTTCCCCCCGAATTTACTGGCAAATGGCTGAGGAAGTTCCTCGCCGGCCTCCGCCGGTCAGCGGATACGTTCCAGATTGCCCTGATCGGCGGAGATACTTCCCGGTACCCATCCATTATGGTGCAGGTCACTGTGGTTGGGGTTGTCTCCCGTCCTATTGCCTCACGCCCGGCCCACGCGCGAAAGATAGCTTCCCGTCAAATCCGATCGCCTGGTCTCGGCATCCTGCGGTCAGGAGCGCGCCCTGGCGATTCCATTTTCGTCACCGGGCGGCTTGGCGCCGCCGAACTTGGCCTTCATCTCATTCCCAATTGGCCGGGACGCCCGCTGACGAAGCCCACCGAGCGTCATCCTCTTTTATCGGCTCACATGTTTCCCCGGCCGCCGGTTGAATTGGCCGTCCGGCTTGCCGCCGCCGGCATTCCGTCCGCCATGATGGACATCTCCGACGGCCTTTCCACCGACTTGACTCGCCTTTGCAAGGCCAGCCGGGTCGGCGCGCGCGTCGAAATCGCCCGCTTGCCAACCGTCCGCATCCCGCGCATCCCCCAGGCGCAGGAGCGCGATCCCATTGAACTCGCCCTTCACGGTGGCGAAGACTACGGCTTGCTCTTCACCGTTCCCACCGAAAGGCTGGCCCGGCTCGCCCGGCTGGCTCAACAACTTCGCCCATCCCCATCAAATCGCGCGCGGCATTTGAAATCTCATTCAGGCGGTTCTACGCCTTGGGAAAAAATCACCTGTATCGGCGAAACCAATCGCGGCGGGAAAATCGAAACGGTCGACGCCGACGGCCACACCCAGCCCCTCCTTCCCGGCGGCTGGGATCCCTTCGTCACAGCATGTCCACCAGCCCGGAAGTAGAGGCCTTGGACGTACAGTAGAAATGGCCTCCAGGCGTACGCCAAACAAAGATCCGTCCATCCGTAGATCTATCGGGTATATAATGCCCGCCCTGATTTCTAGCTTTGCTCAACGGCACGCTGGCGGGTTATCCCGTGCTTGGACGTACTGCGGTCGTTGTATGTGCCGTCGCGTTGGTCATATCGTTTTGGGGTCCTTTGCCAACGCCGGCAATTTGCTCGGTGGTGCCGCGAGTCTGCACGGAATTTTTTAGCAGTACAGCGGCCTTTAGCGGGGTGGTTGTGTCTGAACGCGACTGGTCAAGCCCGTCGGAACCCGATTCAATTGAGAGAACCTACTACAAGCTGAAGGTCGAAAACTTCTATCGCGGACCGTCGGAAGAATTCATCGAGGTGTATACCGAGAACGATTCGGGCAGATTGACTCTCGATGTGGGCCACGAGTATTTGCTGTTTGCGCGAGCAAGTGCGGGCAAGCTACAAATTTGGTGCGGGGGGAATTCCGCCGAACTCAAGGACGCGCCGGAACGGTCCGCGAGATTAAGCGCGTCCTGGCGGGAATGAAGGCCGGGCATGGAGGAGATATTGGGGGCTTGGTACAATTGTCCGACAAGGAGAATTTAGCCGGCCGCCCGCGCTGAAGGTGCCAAAGGAATTGGCCCATTTTGGGCCAACTGGATTCACGGTTCGGTGCATCTCCTATGTGAACGCGACGAGCGGGGGCGAGACGCTACTTCTCGTCGACGACAGTGCGGAGATTTTTCCGAAAGTGGAATTGCACGTCGTTCGCGACGCGAAGGACCGTTTGCTTTTTAGCGAAGTAATTTCGGCGGTCGCAGGACTTAGAATATTTCGATTGGAAGAACGGAAAGAACTCGTCGGCTTTGCCTATCACAGTGGGGGCGACCAGTCAGATACGAGTTTTGAAGTTTTTGACGCTTCAGATGACTCATATCATAGCGTTCTCAGCAAAAAGACGACTGAGGGTCAGGTCATGGTCCTCGACGACAGCCCATTGAGGTTTGAATTGTGGTCCGCGAATACTTCGCCCGATCCATTATAGTCCTGCGTTTGGTGCCCCCATCGGTATAGGATTCAAACGTACGTCTGGCTCGCGAATCGTTTCATGCTAACTGCAGAACGCACAACGGGTAAAGCAATTCGTCCCAGTGAAATCGCCGACACGCCATGGATGTCGAACGTAAAGTGATCCTTGAAAGTGCCCACCTATTCGCAAGGGTGATACTCGCCACACGATCCAGCCGGATCCAATCTGTGGCAACTTTATCGTGTAATGCCTCGTTTGCCGATGACTGCTTCCGCTTCCACGTTGGCTTTTCGCTCCGGGATCCCCTTCGGCAGCGCTACCTAGGCGGCGCTGACTTAGGCAATCCCGGCTTTGGTGGCGCTGGTCTTGTTGAAAGTGCTGGTGCACCGCTGGCCGCACCAACGGGCAACCCCTGCTCGGCCACATCCGATGGAGCCGCGGTATCGGGCGTATCCACATGAACCATCTGCGTTGCAGCCACTTTCTCCAGCGGCGTCACATTGGCGAAGTCCTGCACCGGCGTTCCCGCCATAGCCCCTTGCATAAACTCAATCCATATCGGCAGCGCCGCGGCCGCGCCAGTCTCTTTTTTTCCCAGCGAAATCCGCTTGTCATCGTTCCCTACCCACACGCCCGCCGTCAGCGTAGGAGTAAAGCCGATATACCATGCGTCAGTGAAGTCATTCGTTGTCCCAGTCTTCCCCGCGCTGGGACGTCCCAGCGCCTTGGCCTTCACGCCCGTGCCGAATTGCACCACCTCTTCGAGCATGGCCACCATCGTTCGCGCCACTTCCGGCTCAATCACGTCGGTAACCGTGGCGTGCGATTCCTCCATTAACGCACCATCGTACGCCGTCACCCGGCGAATCATATGCGGCTCAATGTGAATGCCATCGTCGGGAAACACCGTAAATGCCGACGTATGCTCGAGCAGCGTCAAATCCGCCGCCCCCAACGCCAGCGGCAGATAGGGCGGCAGCGGACTACTAATTCCAAATCGCCGCGCCGTGTCAATCACGTGCGAAATTCCTACTCGCGCCGCTACTCTCACCGCCGGTATATTCCGCGAATCCGCCAACGCCCGCCGGTAGGTAATCAGTCCTTCATACTTATTGTCGTAGTTATGCGGAGAGTATGCCTGACCCCCGCTGCTTATCGTGAATGGTGAATCTTCCACCGTGTCGAACGGAGTCAATCCCTGCTCCATTGCCGTAGTGTACACATATACCTTGAACGAGCTCCCCGTCTGCCGCATCGCCTGCGTCGCCCGATTGAACTTCGACTCCACGTAACTGTATCCGCCAACCATCGCCTTAATCTCGCCGCTGGAATTGTCTATCGCCAGTAATCCAGCCTGCGCCGCCGGATGCTGCTCTAACTGCACTTTCGCCGTGTCTCCCGAAATACTCACAATATGGACCATCGCCAGGTCGCCCACTTGCAAGAGATCCGTCGCGGAGGTCTTCCCCGTCCACGAATAGTCCGCCGGGGCCAGTTCCGCGCGTAGCGGGCCAATCTTCAACGTAGCCCCCCCGCCATTCACTCGCAGCACCAGGGCCGTAAGATACTCGCCGACCACCGGAGTACTCCGCCAGTCCTCCGACCGGTATGTGTCCAGATCCCCGAGGTGATCCCGCAACACATTGGCCAGCTTGTCGCGCCATCCGTGCCGCCGGTCGTAACTATGCAGCCCGTCCTGTACAGCTCGATTAGCCGCGCGCTGCATGTTGGCATTCAGCGTGGTGTAAACCCGCAAGCCCTGCTCATGGACCGCTTCGGTCCCATACGTCCTTTCCAGGTATTGCCGTATAGCCTCCACGAAATACGGTGCCAGTTCGTTCTGCCCGGTCGAAAGATGAAGGCCCATCGGCTCCCGCTCTGCCGCTTCCGCTTCGCTATCCTGAATCTTGCCATAGCGCGCCATACGCGAAAGCACCAGGTCTCGCCGCGCCAGCGCCTTTTCCGAGTGCAATAGCGGCGAATAACTCGGCCCGCGAATAATCCCCGCCAGCAGCGCGGCCTCCGCAATAGTGATTTGCCCAACCGGCTTGTTAAAGTAGTATTCCGAAGCCGCCTCGAAGCCGTAGTTTCCATGTCCCAGGTAAATTTGATTGCAATACATCACCAGAATCTGCGGCTTCGTATAATGCCGTTCGATTTGTATGGCCAGCACCGTCTCTTGAATTTTCCGCCGGAAGCTGCGGTCGCTGCGGTTCAGAAAAAGGCCGCCGGCAAGCTGCATGGTGAGCGTGCTCGCGCCTTCCTTGATACTGCGGTTTCTGATGTTCCGCCAAGCGGCCTCCGCCACGCGCGGAATATCCACGCCCATGTGATCTTCAAAATGCTGATCTTCGGTGACAAATATCGCATCTTTCAATACGCGGGGAATTTGATCGTAGGAGAGCAGCNNCCCCCGCCGTTGCAGCGAGAATCCGCCAATCAGCTCGCCATCATCGGCATACACTTCGCTGACCACGTCCGGCCGGTAGGTTTCGAGCTCGGAAATTTCCGGCAGGCTGCTCGCATACACGAATAGCAACCCCGCAGCCGCGCCAAACAACACCGCCAGCAGCAGCGCCAGCACGAATGCCAGTCGCCCAAAGATTCTCCCGCCGTCCCACCGGATCGGCCGCACCACAATTTTCGTCATATTCGCTGTGAATTGTATCCCATCCCCGCCCCCAGCGGACAAGCGGTAGCGCGTGTTATTATGCAATCCTCACGTCCTATGGGGACAGACCTAGGACTAATGAATAGCGGCTGGTTGTGAACCCGAGAAGTTTTACGCGAAAGAAACTTTTCGACCTCTATTTAACGATGGTAGCTGTGGTGGCTGGCTTTGTGTTTTTGGCGATTTGCTGTTTCGCCCTGCCACAGCATTAGTCGAGTTCAACGAGAGAGGACGTCTTAAGGAACTTTCTTCGGGATTATCTGCGAGAAGGTTCCGGATACGACAAAACAATACGATATTCTGCTGTCTTCGTTGACCTTAGGGGTGATGGAACACAGGAAGCTATTGTCTACGTCACCGGTCGGCTTTGGTGTGGGAGCGGGGGCAGTACAATGTTGATATTAGCTCCCGATGGTCCTTCCTACGAGGTTGTCACAAGAATGACAATCACGCGGCCTCCAATCCTCGTGTTAGCCACCAAATCAAATGGTTGGCATGACATAAGCATTTTGGACAGGTGAAGTAGTAGTCCTGTTAACAATGGAGGGGGCGTTCCTGTATTGATTGTCACACTTTTCGATTATTCCACAGCAGGCACTTGAAGCTCCGCAGCAGGATCCCTGAAAAACTTTCCAGCCCATCTCATCAAGTCCTTCGGCGAAATCACACGCTATCATGCCTCCTCGTTCATAATCGCACGCCCCTCAATCTCCACCAGTATTTCAGGAGGAACCAGCCCAACCTTTAGATCCCTCCTTCCCGAATGCCCAGCCGGGATTGCAACTGCTTCCTGTAGCGCCGGCTTAACCGGAGCCGTGCTCCATTTTCCAGCACGACTTCATATTCGCCGTCCTTGCCAATCTCCAGGCCTCGGATACGGTTGAGTTGTACTATTGCCGAACGGTGGATTCGGGAAAAAATCGCCGGATCCAACTCTTCCTCGAGCTCGGCCATGCTGCGGCGCAACAAATGTGTTCTCGGGCCCACATGCAGGGCAGCGTAGTAGTCAGCTGCCTCTATCCAATCAATCCCGGAAATGTTCACGAACGTGACCTGCCCAGCGCTCTTGATGGCCACACGTTCAAGTTTTCGCGGCAGATCATTTCCGTGCCTTATCCTTTCCTTGACGCGCTCCAGCGCCCGCTCGAATCGCGCCTTATCAAACGGCTTCAGCAGGTAATCGAGAGCCCCGGCCTCGAACGCCCGCAACGCATATTGGTCGTAAGCGGTCACGAAAATTACAGCGGTCGGCATATTTCTACCCAGCAGTTCAAGGACGTCAAAGCCATCGCATTCCGGCATCTGGACGTCGAGGAAAACCAGGTCCGGCTTCGCCTTGCGGATTTCCGCCAAGGCCTCCACGCCAGAACCACACTCGCTGACGATTTCAATCTCCGAATCGAGCCGTAACAATACCGAAACATTGCTGCGCGCCAGCGGTTCATCGTCAACGATAATCGTTCGTATCATTCTCCTGGCGCTTGCACCGTGGCCCTTATCGGAAGCGAAGGCCGCCCAAGCCTCTGGGTTCGCCCGGCTTGCCGGTTCGCTATGGAGGCACGCTCGTCCGCCGCCATGAATCACTCTTCGTACGGCACGGAAATCGTTACTTCCACGCCGCCCGGACTCTGATTTTTCATGCTCAATTCAAACGCGTTTTTGTACAGGCCCTGCAGGCGGGTTCGCACATTCGAAAAACCAATTCCGAAATGAGTTTTCTCCCATTCCTCAGACAAGCTGGGGCCATCATTGTAAACGCTGAGCGTAAGCAGACCGTTGGAGCGGGCCGCCGCAATCCGGATCGCGCCCCCCTGCACACGCTTTGCAATTCCATGCTTCACCGCGTTTTCGACCATCGGCTGCAGAATCAGGCTGGGAACTTGCGCTGAAAACAATTCCCTGGCGACGTCCATGCTCACCTGGAGGCGCTCGCCAAACCGCACCTTCTCGATTTCCAGGTACTTTTGCGCAAACTCCAATTCCTCTACCAGCGGCACCTGATGCCGGCTGGAATCCTGCACCACCCGGCGCAGAAAATCGCTAAGATGGACAATCATGCTCACCGCCGCATCGTTTCTCTCCTCGCGCACCAGTCCCGCAATGGCATTGAGCGTATTGAACAAAAAGTGCGGCTCGATTTGCTTTCGTAGTGCATTGAGTTGCGCTTTCGAGAGCTGCTCATTCAGGCGCGCAGTTTCGCTTTGCTGGCGTACCAATCGTTCGCGCGAATCCAGCATATGGCTGACCGCCAGAATGGCGGCATACAGAATCAGGAACGAAAGAAGGCCGCTGGAGAATTTGTTCATCCAAATATCCGCAAAGGGGCCCGGTCCTCGCAGATCACCATACGGGTTTAGTGCTTCACCCAGCAGAGCTGTCCAGGCTGAGTAAACCAGGCCGATAATCGAACAGGCCGCAAGGTGAGCGCCCCACATCGAAAAACTCTTCCATTGTGCCGGGGGATACTGATGTCCCAGTTGCAGCACCAGCGGCGTCGCCAATCCCCATGGCAGCCACGAAAACAGCAAGGTCACAAACAAGCGGATCCAGGCGTGGTGCATGCCTTCCGCCCGCATGACGAAAACCGTCTGAGTCGCGTCGAATAACCCGAGACCGGTCCAGATGGCTGCGATCCAGAACCATCGTGACCATCCAGAAGGTTTGGGAGTGGCGTCCATTAGGAGAATCGTATCCTAATAGTCCGCCCGGAATGTGTGAAATGCGGCCAATCGCCTGTATGGTGCAGTAAGCGGTATGCCGGCTTTGCGCCAACATTTGATTGAAGGCTTGCCGGGCCGTATAACCATCCGCCCAACATTGCAGCGAATCACCCATCCCCTGCAGCGGGCGGTCTAGCTATTGAAAGACCGCAGGGTGATACTGCCAGCATGATCGGCAAAACGAAAGCCAAAGCGACAACTTTGCTACTCGGTATGATTGCCCTGGGCCTGGTGTCGGGGTTCGGCCAATATTCCACGCCACCCACTTTGGGCCCCGAATATGCNNTCACTACTGGATTTGACATGAGCTACAACCCCGGAACGCAGATGGACCACCACATGTTCGACAATGTTTTCGTCAACCCTGAGTCCTACAAGGCATTCGTGGCGACTGGCACTTGGCCCGACAAAACCATGCTGGTGCTCGAAGGTCGAGGCGCCGAGAGCAAAGGTTCGATTAACCAGCGGGGCAACTATCAGGGTACCGAACTCATGGGAGTTGAAGTCCACGTCAAGGACGAAGCCCGTTTTCCGGGCAAGTGGGCCTTCTTTGCTTTCGATGACGGCAAAACCGCCAAGATGATCCCAACGTCCGCCTCCTGTTATAGCTGTCACGCCGCACACGCGGCCGTGGATACTACTTTTGTCCAGTTCTATCCAACTTTGCTGCCCATCGCCACGAGCAAGGGCACGCTATCCGCCTCATATCAGAAGGAGATTGCAACACCGGCGCAGAAGTGACTGCTTAGTTGCCTTAACTTTCCCAATATCTGCGGCTTCACACTTCGTCATCCACAATCGCTTCCGCCTCAATCTCCACCAGCATTCCCGGCGCGACCAGCGCCAGCACTTGCACCATCGTACTTGCTGGACGTATCGTCCCAAAGACTTCCCCATGCACCCGCCCTACCGCCTCCCAATGGGCGATGTTAACTAGGAACACCCGTGTCCTCACCACGTGCTCCAGTCTCGCCCCGGCCTTTTCCAGCGCAGCCTGAATATTTCGCAACGCCTGCCGCGCCTGCGCCACCGGATCGCCCCCGCCTATGATTTCCCCATTCGCGTCCGTGGCCGTCGTTCCTGCCACGTGGATATAAGGCCCCACGCGCACCGCTCGCGAATAACCCACGATCAGCTCCCATGGTGCGCCACTCGATATGTTTTCGCGCTTCATGCCATTCGCCTGGGGGCTCTGGCGCATCCTAATTGGATGCCCAGTGTACTGCATACCTCTAGTAACCTATCAGTCATTCCCCGGAAAATACGGGGAACACCGCATAGCTCCCGCCACATCCGCAGCATATCCTTAGGTACGGGAAAATGACTCATGAGCGCGCGCGAAAACGTTTTGTACCGTGACCATTCCATTTCCGACCGTTCCCTCGACGAACGGTCAGCTATTTTTTCTGGACGCTGGACCCTGCCCTGGCTCGGCTTTCGTAACCGACTAAGCGCCATCATGGGAACTTGGCTCGAAAGAACCCGTGCTTCCGCCCGTTTGCGTCCATTTGAATACATGGACCCTAATTCCGGCGAAACCATTTCGCTTTCCACCACCAGGGAATATTCGGTCTTGTCCATAGGCGGACGCCGCTTTTATTTTGGCCGTATCAGCGGTAAATTCGACGGCGCTTCCTCCCCGCTCGCCGCCCCTGAATCCCGCCATCTCCACGTTCAATAGGTTGTCGTTAGCTCGCCGTAAGCCTCTTTTTTTCGCGCCAGCAAATTCGGGAATCTCATGCCTCTTACCTCGCCCCTCTCGTCTTGGCTGGACTTGCGTCCATAAAGCCCTTACTCTGATGGCATTCCACTGGGCCGCCTGGGACCGTAGGAAGAGGTCATTTCATGCTTTGCAATAATATCCTTGAGACGTTTTGCAATACGCCCATGATTCGCCTGAACCGCATCTCCCGCGGCATCCAGGCCGATCTTTACGTCAAGGCCGATTATCTGAATCCCGGCGGCTCCGTCAAAGACCGCATCGGCGTTTCCATGATTGACGACGCCGAACGGCGTGGTCTTCTCAAACCAGGCGGTACCATCATCGAAGGCACCTCCGGCAATACCGGCATGGGCCTTGCGCTGGTCGCCGCTGTTCGCGGCTATAAAGTGGTTTTCACCATCACCGACAAGCAGTCCAAAGAGAAAGTTGATCTCCTCAAAGCCTTCGGTGCCGAAGTAATCGTCTGCCCCACCGCCGTCGAACCCGAAGATCCCCGCAGCTATTATTCCGTCGCCAAAAAACTGGCCAGCGAGATTCCCAATTCCTATTATCCCAATCAGTACGAAAATCCCATGAATCCCGAGGCCCACTATCGCACCACCGGCCCTGAAATCTGGCGGGACACGGGCGGGCACATCACCCACTTCGTCTGCGGACTCGGCACAGGCGGCACCATCAGCGGCGTTGGCCGTTATCTCAAGGAACAAAACCCCGCTATTAAAATTATCGGCGTTGACCCCATTGGCTCTCTTTATTACGAATACGTGAAGACCGGCAAAGTCGGCAAAGCCGCCACCTACGTCGTGGAAGGCATCGGCGAGGATATTTTCCCCGGCACCATGGATTTCAAAGTCCTCGACGACATCCTGCAAATCAATGATGAGGAATGTTTCGTCGTCGCCCGCCGTCTCGCCCGTATGGAGGGCATTTTTACCGGAGGCTCCGGTGGCGGCTGCGTCTCCGCGGCTCTTCGCCTCGCCAGTCAGTGCAAGAAGGGCGATTTCATTGTCGCCTTCCTGCCCGACACCGGCACGCGGTATCTAAGCAAAATCTATAACGACGAATGGATGCGGGATCATGGCTATGCCGATACCGAAGTGGCTCTCACCGCTGCCGACATCGTCCGCACCAAGCACGCCAACGGCAAGCCGCGCGAGATGATCATCGCCCAGCCCTATCAGACCGTCTTCCACGCGCTGCATACCATGCAGACCAAAGACATTTCCCAGTTGCCCGTTTTTGAGGAGAAAAACTTAATCGGCGCGATTTACGAAGACCAAATCCTCAATCTCGCCCTACAGGGCAAAGACCTTCGCAAGCTGGTTATCCGCGAAGTGATGAGTCCCCCGCTCCCCATCATTCCTCGTGACGCGCCAGTCGAACGCGTTACTCACATGCTCAGCCATTCCGGCCCCGCCGTTTTCGTCGAAATGCAGTCCGGCGAATTTGAAATCCTCACCAAGTTCGATTTGATGGGCACCATCGCTTCGCTCGTCGAGCACGCTCGCTAGCGGCAATGCCTGCATCAATGTCCGCCGCTGTCGCATCTTTTTATCTGGCTGTGCTGAGGCCCCGCTCTTGATCACGCCATGAAAATTGACGACTTCCAAAATCGCCTTCGCGAAGAAATCCTCATCGCCGATGGAGCAATGGGCTCCATGCTTTACGAACTCCTCGGCCCTCAGGCCTCTCTAGACGAACTGAACGCCACTCAGCCCGATACTGTTTTCCGCGTCCATCAGACCTACATCGCCGCTGGCGCGCACATCATCGAAACCANNAGGCCGGGGCGGACATCATCGAAACCAATACTTTCGGCGCCAATCGCCACAAGCTCGCCGCCATCGGCCTCGGAGGACGCGTTGCCGAGCTTAACCATCGCGGCGTAAAAATCGCCCGCGAAGCCCGCGAAGCCGCGCCCCGTGAAGTCCTGATCGCCGGCTCCATCGGCCCGTTGGGCATTCAACGTCTTCTCCAGGAAATGGATCCCGCCGAAGCCCGCGAGATTTTCCGCGAACAGGCTGGCGCGCTCGAGGAACGCGGCGCTGATTTTTTCATCTTGGAAACTTTCACTGACATGGACGAGCTCGGCGAAGCCGTCCGCGCGATTCGCTCTTTTTCGCGCCTGCCCATCGTCGCCCAGCTTACTTTTTCCGAAGAAGGCACCGCCTTTGACGGCACCCGTCCTCAGGACGCCTTCCGCCGCCTTACCGACGCCGATCCTCTCCCAAATGTTCAGGTGCCGTCCGTTCAAGCCATCGGCGCAAACTGCACTATCGGCCCGCAGCTTCTGATGCCCGTCCTACAGGAATTTGCTGCTGTCGCCGGAGACATTCCTCTGAGCGCCATGCCCAATGCTGGCTTTCCCAAGCGTGTTGGCGACCGCATCGTCTACCCGCGTTCATCGCCAGAATATTTCGCCGCCTTTGCCCGTGAAGCCGCCGCCCTCGGTGTCCGCATTCTCGGAGGCTGTTGCGGCACCACCCCCGAACACATTCGCGCCATGGCCGCCGCCGTCAAAGACCTCATGCGTGCGATGCCTTCCACTCGACCTGAGCAATTTCCCGAAGGGCCAGCCAAAGCTTCAAGCACGGCTCAGTTTCAGATTGGCGGACCTTCCGGCTCCGCTATAACTGGCTCCGCCATTTCCGAGGCCGTAACTATAGCGTCCGCGCCAAAAAACCCCGAACCTCAAAGCCGCCTGTGGCGCAAACTACAGTCCGGCAAATTTGTCGTCTCCGTCGAAATTGACCCGCCCAAGGGCGTTTCCATTGATCGCATCGTTGAGCAAGTCACTCGCGTAATGGCATCCGGCCACGTGGACGCGATTGACATCAACAGCGGCACTCTCGCCCGCGTGGGTCTCGACGCCCTCATGCTCGGCGGCGCGCTCGAATCCAGCGGCATCGAAACCGTTCCTCATCTCACCACTCGCGACGCCAACCTCATCGGCCTCCAGGCCATGCTCCTCGGCGCGTGGAGCATCGGGGGCATTCGCAACGTCCTCGCCATCACCGGCGACCCTCCCTCCATTGGCGACCACCCCGAAACCAGCGGGGTCTATGAAGTGGATTCCATCGGTCTCGTGCGCATCATGGCTCGCCTGAATCAGGGCACCGACTGGGCTGGCAAGCAGCTTGGAGGCGCAACAAATTTCACCATCGGCGTCGCCGTAAATCCCATGGCCGACGATTTGAACCTGGAAATCCGCCGCTTCGAAGCCAAAATCGCCGCCGGCGCGCACTTCGCCATGACCCAGCCGATTTTCGATCCCGCGCACTGGCACGAATTTCTGCGCCGCTTGGGCGGCAAGCCTCCCGTGCCCGTTCTCGCCGGCATATGGCCGCTCACCAGCTACCGTCAGGCCGTCCGCCTGAATAATGAAGTCCCCGGCATCGTCATTCCCGCCGCCACCCTTCGCGAACTCGAAGCCGCCGGTGCCAATGCTCGCGATTGTGGCTTCACTCTCGCGCGCCGCCTCCTCGCCTGGGCCCGCACCGAGCTCGCCGGCGCCTACCTCATCCCTCCCTTCAAGCGCTACGAAGAAGTCCTCGACCTCTTCGACTGACAACCGCCTCATTTTGGCTGCCAACAATCATCTGGTCGTCCCGAGCCATCGCGCGATCCGTGCGCGCTTAGGCGAGGGATGTGCTTTTGCTTTCCTCTTTGCTGTAGCCGCTGGTCGCAGCGAAGACCCGGCGCGACTGTGTGACAGGACAGCAGTGAAACGCCCTCTTTGCGCTCCGGCAATCTTCCGGAGAATCTGAATTTCGCTTTCTCTTTCGTAGCGCCCGGCCTTAGCCCGGCGGCCTTCGGCGTGCCGAGTCCAGTCCGAAGATTCCTGCTATCATGGCTGCCGCAGGTAGGTGAACTTGCCGCACTCCACCTTGTTGCGCTGCCTCACGCAAATCATCGCGCCGCTCCAGGTTCGCACGCCTGCTGCGGATTCTTTGCTCCTCGCCGAGCGAACTTCTCTTCCTCCCGATTCGGCGTCCGGATGGTCCCGGCGCGACGCCTTGCGGGGTTTGGCGATTGGCGCGGCTGCCGCGGCATCCTGGTCCATCCCGCTCCCCGCTGCTGACGCTCCGCGCATTGCCGTGGTGGGTGCCGGAATCTCGGGCATGGTCGCTGCGCTCACCTTGCAGGACGCCGGAGTGCCCTGCATAGTCTATGAATCCAGCGGCCGTATCGGCGGGCGCATGCATTCCAACCACTCATTCTGGGCGGATGATCAGGTCACCGAATGGTGCGGCGAGTTTGTGGATACCATCCACCACTTGATGCGCCACCTAGCCCATCGCTTCGACCTTCCTCTCGACGACGTAATTGCCGCCCAGCCTCCGCATTCCCGGGAGACGCTCTATTTTCTCAGCGGTTACTACACCATCGAGGAACTCGCCGCCGACCTGAAGCCGCTCATTCCTTTGCTCCAGGCCCAGTTCGCGGCCGTCGGCCCCACCACCACGTACAACCACTTCACGCGGGCGGGCTACCATTTCGATCACATGAACGCGTATGAGTGGATCGAGCGCTACGTTCCGGGCGGGCACACTTCCCGGCTGGGCAGGCTGATGGATGTGAGCGTGGTCACCGAATGTGGAATGGATAGTTCGCTGTTGCCCGCGCTGAACCTTATCTGTTATTTCAATTCCCCTGCCGGAGCGGATTGCCGGTATCACATTCGCGGCGGAAATCAGCAACTCCCCCTGGCTATTTCACAAAGCCTGCCCTCCGGAACGGTGAAATTGGGCTGGCGGCTGGAAAGCATTGAAGCGCGGGCGGATGGCAAGGTGGCCCTCGGCTTCTCCACCCCCGGTGGTTCGCAAGAACTGGTTTTTGATGCCGTGATTCTCACCCTGCCGTTTTCCGTTCTGCGCGGGCTGGATTATTCGAAGGCGGGTTTCGATGCGCTGAAGATAACCGCGATCACGCAGCTTGGCTACGGGACCAATTCCAAGATCAGTCTCCAATTTGACGATCGCTACTGGAATCAACTTGGACCATGGGGTATTGGCAATGGCATCACTGCTACGGACCTGCCCATCCAATCCACATGGGATTCAAGCCTCGCCGAGCCCGGCCTCAATGGCCTCATCACTAACTATACTGGCGGAACTCCGGGCGCGGCTTTCCGTCCCGACCGGCCCTATTCCACCAGTCTCGGTTCCCCAAAAGTCGCCCAATATGCGAGCCAGTTTCTTTCACAACTCGAAAATCTATGGCCGGGCGTTAGCGCTCACTACACTGGCCGCGCGACCCTTAGTTATCCCACTGGAGACCCCAATCTTCTCGGGAGCTATAGCGCCTATCAGGCCGGTCAAACTACCCTCTTCGCCGGTTACGAAGGTGTCCCTCAGGGAACCATTCATTTTGGCGGCGAGCATTGCTCGGTGAATTTCCAGGGCTTCATGGAAGGCGGCGCCGAGGAAGGCCGCCGCGCCGCCAGTGAAGTTCTTCACGCCCTCCACGCCTAAGTCACTATCGTCAGCGAGTTCCAGGATTCTAATCGGCACAAAATAGAAGGTTTCGCATCGGAAGAAGAAGCCATGCCAAATGGCCCGGGGATCACAAAATCGTCCGGCGGTTGGCGATCAGCCCGTGGCTTGGAGAGTGACAACGGCGCTCGAAGGCTCGGTGTCCCCAGCCACTCCGTCGCGGAACGTGACCAGGNNGACCAGGCGGCCGGAGTTCACCGCCACGCGCGCGCCCGGCACCACAATGCCGGCCATATTCAGCGGGTCGGCAGAGGAGAGCGTTACGACTTCGCTTTCGGCCCGCTCATTTTTCAGCGAACGCATGGCCCGCAATGATTCCACCGCTTCGGGAAGCGCGTATTGCTCGCCCATGAAATCGCTGATGAACCGGCCGCCGCGCACTTCACCGCGATCTTCCATCCGGCGAAACGCGTTCAGCAGTTCGCGCCATGGCGGCAAAATGCTTTCACGCGCCAGCACTTCGCG
>PKXT01000006.1 GCA_003133505.1 Acidobacteriota bacterium | reverse complement strand
ACATGCCGAGGATCTGGACGGCGCCGGAAAAATCGGTGAGCGAGTTTGGTCCGCAGTTGAGGGCGGCGGGGTGAACGGAGGGGATGTGAGAGCGGATGAGATTTATGGGCATGGTTATTCGCGGATGCGGGTGCGGCAGAAAGAGGACGCGCGATCGAGTCATATACCGGCAAGTCATGCACCGCCGGAGTACGACCCTTCGGTGATCGAGCGGATGGACCGGGTAGAGCGTATGAATCACCGGCTGACGGTGATTCGGGCGCAGAGAAAAATCAAGGGGGAAACGAATATGCAACCGGAAAAATTTGGATTGAAGACGCGGGAAAACCGTACGGGCATGTTTCACGACGCGGCGGGATCGGAAGCGTTGCGGCGGCACTACAAGTGGCGGGCGCGGATGTGTTGGGCGGGTTTAGTCGTGGGGATTGCGGCGGCCGTCACCGCCGCATGGTTCTGGCTGGTGAATCCGGCCACGCGCCTGGCGGGACTGTAAGGCGGTTTTTATAAAGCGGCAGCAGAAGGACGACGGCGGTGAGGGCGCCCTCGAAAGCAATCAGCGCGAAAGCGCGAGGAGAGGAGAACTCACATGGGGAAACTATCAGCGGTAGCGCGGGCGACGGTATTGATGGCGGCGGTGATCGCAGCGGGACTGATGCTGACTTTGGCCATTCCTTCAGCTCACGCAGCGCCACGGTGCGACGGCACCGTCCACAAACACCTTGTGACCATTAACGAGTCGAGTGCGGGAGAACGCGGCGAGCATCTGGTCCTACAAGGCGACCCCACGAAGGTCTGCACTGGGGACACGGTGGAATGGGTGGCCGGGAAGAACTTTTCGAATCCTGATTTCGCCATCGAATTTTCCGACGTTCCGCCGATGTCATTCTCGGTGAAGCTCAACGATCCGCTGGATTACAAAATCACGGTAACCCAGACGGGCGACGAGGATTGGTACAAATACACCATTACATCGGGCGGCATGGTACTCGACCCGCATTGCATCATTATGCCGCCGACGGACTGAACCGTGACCGGACATCGAGGCTTAACTAAGAAACAGGCCGAGGATCTCGTCGCCAAATGGAATAAGGTCCCGCAAGGCACGCGCGTAGTCGTCCGTCGCGACGATCGCAGCGAGACCCACACCAAGATTCGTTCCAAAGCATGGCTGGTGGGCGGAGTTCCCGTGATTCTGGTGGACGGAATATCCGGAGCCTATGCCTTGGAAAGAATATCCCTAGGGATTAGGTTTTTGGACGCGCATGCGGGCTCGCGTAATCCCGCGGAGTTGACTTGTGACGATGAGGCTGAGAGCGGGGGTGCAGTTTTCGTGCAAGACGCACCCGCGATACAACCCGGCGAAAGACGGCCACGCTGGCATCAAAGGCGGCTGCGCTACGTGTGTGAAGATTTTCAGCTTTTGGAAAGCGACGGTGGAAACGGGCGAGCTCAGCGTTTGGTTCGCGAGGGGATTGATGCGCGGGCCCAACGTCCCGCCGATGGCGGGGATTGTGGAGAGCAATTGGAAAGCACCGAATTTCGCGGAAGCGAAAAAAGGGGAATGAATGACAAAAGAAAAAGGTAAGTACGTAATCGTCCGTGCCGACAGGGCCGGTGTCTTTGCAGGCACGCTAGAAACACGCGAAGGCGCGGAAACCACGCTGACCGATGCGCGCCGACTGTTTTATTGGAAAGGCGCAGCTTCGCTCTCGCAGTTGGCGGTAGATGGAACTTCCGCTCCCAAAGAATGCAAATTCCCCGTGGCCGTTCCACGGGTCGTTCTTTTGGGGACCATTGAAATTCTGGACGTAACTGAAAAAGCCAGGAAATCAATAGAGGAGGTGCCGGTTTGGAAAGCATAAGCGGAGCCCGCGGCTACGGCTACGGCTCCGGCGACGGCTCCGGCTACGGCGACGGCTACGGCGACGCCTACGGCTCCGGCTCCGGCGACGGCTCCGGCTACGGCGACGGCTCCGGCTCCGGCTACGGCGACGGCGACGGCTCCGGCTCCGGCGACGGCTACGGCGACGGCTCCGGCTACGGCGACGGCTCCGGCTACGGCTAGCCGCGGGCTTCGCTGGCGCGCCTTTGAAATTTCGAACGGGGGAAATACATCCACAGATCGGGGTAGGGATTGGGCCAAGGCGGCAAGGGTTCAGGCAGGCAGTTTCCGTTTATTGGAATCACACCGGATGAAATCGATGGACTGAGGATGCTTCGGATGGGGCCAGCGCTGGGATTATGGCTCTTCCTGGTGCAATGGCAAAACCGCCCGGACGGCAGCGTCCAGCAGGGCCGGGCAATTACCTACGCGTGGATCCGGTCGAAGTTTCCTAACGCGCCTCCGTACGGAACTATGCGGCGGTGGATGGCGCGGCTGGTACGCGAAGGGTTCATCGAGCAGCGGCTAGTGTCGCGGCCAATTCCGGGGAAGGGGCGGCACGTGGTGGGCTTCGCAGTGCGAATACTCAATCAAACGAAATTCGAAGTGCAGCAGCAGCGGCCGCTTTTCGCCCCTCCAAAGCCTGTGGAAATCGTGTGCAAAACCCTGTTGAAATCCAGTGAATCGCGGGAGGGGGGTACGTGCAGAACTGAACGGAGGGTCCGTGCAGAAGTGAACGGGCAAAGACTTAAAGATAGAAAACAAGATTACGAAATAAGAAAGAGCGGCGCGCACGACCAGCGCGCCTTCCCTTCCCCACCGGATCTGGTAAGGCAAACCGAACGGCACCTTCAAAATCCAGAGTCGCACCAGCCGATGGCAAAAGACATTCGCGAGCTGCTCGGCGAGCTGGCCAAACGGAAGGCGATGTGATGCCGCGGGAAGGTTGGACCGAACAGCGGACCTGGACCAGGTGGGAGAACGACCGCCTGCGGGAGATGTTTCCCACCTACAAAGTGGAAGAAATCGCTTTTGTGCTCATACGCACGCAGCATTCAGTGAAATCGCGCGCTCTTAAAATTGGACTACGGAAAGGCACGCAGCGGCCGATGGATGCGGGGGAGCGGGAGATTATCACTAGACTCTACCCGCATATGAGGAAGCGGCGTCACTCGACGAGGCGGCCGGAATTGCGGCTACCAATGGCTGGGCGTTGGAAGCGTTGCAGCGCCAGGCGCGGCTTGCGGTGAAGCGTACGGAGTATTACGAAAAGCTTCTGGCGGCGGTGCGCGCGGGTTACACGATCGTTCCCAACATGCCGGTGGATCTGTTCGCGGTGAGGGTGATTCGAAAGCCGGGTATGAAGAGGGAATCGTCCATTTATGGATCCGCGAACATTTCGGACGTCTCGCCACAGATGCTGGCCGAGGGTGAAGGCAAATACGTTTCAGCGAGTCCGCTGCAAAGTACGTGGACAGCCACGGAGCCGGATCCGAGCAATGTGGGGAAAACGCGCGAAGTGAACTATGCGAAATTCGCGGATTTCACTGAAGTGGCGTTTCCGCTCCAATCAGCGCGGCCAATGGTAATGGAAGCCACGCAGGAAGCGATGGCGATGAAGCTCTTCGACGCGATGGGAATCGCTCCGCCGAATACTCGCAACGCCGACCCGATGATTGTCGGGTGGGTGATGGATCCAAGGACAACCAAGGAATGGGACGGCCAGAATCACCGCCGCAGACACGTTTCGTTTTTGGTCGCGTGGCACCTGGACATGCGAACGCTATAAAGGGAGCCCTATGTCGATATGGATGCTTAGGACCACGAACCAGACCCTGTTTAGGATCGAAGCTCTTCTGAAAAAGATATTGAGCAGGCTGCCGAATCCAGCAGTCTCCGGAGAATTGGTGTTGGGAAGGCCCATATCCAAGTAGGAAAAATTAAAAGGAGAAATGCGTATGAACTTACAGTTGCAGGATGAGCAAAAAGTGCCTTATTACTACGCGGTGACGGATGCGGACGGGAACGCTGACGTACCGTCTCCGGGAGACTCCGTGTCGTTGAGTTCATCTGATACGGCGTCGTTGACAATCCTTCCGGACGCGGTGGTGGACCCGACGAAGGCGCCGGCAGGGGTTACCTCTCTGCAGACGGGATTCCTGATCGGTGAGTCGAAGTTGCAGGTCGGCGTTTCTGTTACCTCCACGCTGGTGTTGGCAAACGGCACGGTGGTACCGCCTCAAGTGACGTTGATCGACATCGTCGCCGGTGTGGAAGCGGGCGGCGGATTGAACCTGGGCGTTCCGGTCAGTCAGTAATTTCTCTTCGAGAGAGGAAAGAAGCGGAGGTCTTCGGGCCTCCGCTTTTCTATTTGGATAGAATGGATCCAACCTTACACTTAACGGTTAACCTTCCTGTAAGTGACTGATTTATAAACCCACAAACGACTCGTCGAAAATAGTTGTTGCATTTGCGTGCAGGGATGGCACAATCATATCCCAACAACGAACACGGTCAGCGGGGTAGCTGGCCAAGTCCAAAACGAGACTTGTGGGCGCGGCAGGTACGCGACTTCAGGGCTCATCTTCATCAGACGTTTCCGAAAACAACAGGGCTGAATCCTCGACAGCCAAGGTGTAGTTTCTCCTCCAATTGGGGACCAGTATTAAACCAGTCAGTACCCGTCTACCTATAAGCTTCTCCTCAAACAGCAGATCCCGGGTCGGGGTGTGCGTGAGGTTTCTTCCCAGGGAGAAACTTTAATGGCGAAAAATCGTGTGTGTTTGGTTCCGTCCGGATGGACGGAAGCCGAATATGCGATGCATTCATGCGGGGATGGAAGTCACGTCCACCTGAAAGAGCAGGAAGCGGAGAGGTGCCTGCATCACGGAATCATTGCGTGGATGCTGACGCCGCGGCCGAAGACGCTGATCCCAGGCGAAGCAGGCAGCGCCGGATTCTGGATGCCTTCACGGCGAGGGATTACCACCACCGCGCGGCGCTATTCCATTCCTGAAGTGATGCGGTTCCTGAAAAAGCCGGAACGCGAAAAGCAGGGGCTGGTCATGCCGCGGGATTTATCGTGCTACGTTGGCGGTCCGCTGGCGATTGCGCTGCAGGTTCCTTCGGAACGTTGGTGGGCAAACGCGATGTTGAGCGACATCATGTCGCCAGTGGCAGCGTGAACGTAGAAAAGTAAAACCTCTTTTCCCTTGTACCCCTCGGAATTCGGTAGTGGGTCAGTTTGAAATCTAGGCTGCTTTAGATTCGGAGACTTTGGCATCTAACATGCTAAGCATCTCGCCAATGTTCCAAACGTGGTCAGCGATTCCCGCTTCCATCGCTGGCGTCACACGGAGCGATTGATGCACGCGACAAAAGTTNNTAATGTCAAGTAGAAAATGACTCCACCCTACAGCAAAATAGACCCCGGCATCCGCAAGGCAGTAAAGGTATTATCAGGGAGCGGAATAGAAACTTTTGAGTCTTGTGAAGGGGGGCGAGGACACGCTTTCTTTGAGCCGACGATACGATTTCATGGTTCGCACGCCACAGGACTTCGCGCAGTAAGCATAGCTCTGGATTATGGCCTGAAAGTCAGCGAATTACGACGCTACTACACCGTGCTTGACGGCGAGTTGGTAGGCCCGGCGTGGGAAATAACGTTTGTGTCGGTGTAACTTTACCGACCTTGTTCGTTTGCCTTCTGACAGTCCTTGCAGAGCGCCTTGCCCCCATTGCCGGGCACGCGGTCAACGGTTGGCGGGGGTACCGAGCCTTCGAATAATGTCGTCTTCACCATTAACCTTCATGGCGGCGGCCTTATCTTCCCCCAGGGTGGGCCGAATTACGACAAGCTCTGCGTTATGACGCTTCCGCTTTCCGATGCCGTGGCCGGAGACGTTTACGACGTGGAACTCCACTGTGGGATGAAGCAATATTACGTCACAATTTACGGCGACAAGGCCTACACATGGGGTTCGATACGGGTCACGAACGAGCGCACCGGTGAGGTGACTTCTCATTCCTCAACGCAACCTATTTCACAGGACGGCTTGTTTGAGGTTGCGGGAATTTGGATGTGCGATCTGCAGGTTTATCAGGATGTTCCTAACACGGTCAACATCTACTCTCTTGATGTCTTCAGGGCACAGTAAAGAATTCACCAGCCTGTAAAATTTCCAGCCGCTATTTCCCAGCCGATGAGACTACTGATGATCCTAATGGCAGCGGCGGCGTTGCTGTTCCCGCAATCCGGCACGGAAATGAAAGTGGCGGATCTGCCGTCAATGACGCGGGTGCAGCCGGCTTACTATTCATCGCTGCCACCGGAGAACGGCGATTATGTCGCGTTCGATGGCGGATTCTGGTATTGCGACGCAGGTGAAACGCTGACAGCGGATCGCTCGAACGATCCGGATATCGCGATCTACTGCGAATTTCAGGACGGTGACCGGGAAAACGTCGGGGAGTGAACTCCCTGATTCGGAAATATTGAGCGATGCCTTATGCGGCGAAGAAGGTTTGCCAGCAACCTGGCTGCGGCGCGTTGTGCGAAGAACGTTATTGCGTCGCGCATGCGAGGAATGGAGTAGCACGAGGGCAGAGCAGGAAAAGCTTCGATGATCAGCGCGGCTCGGCGCACGCGCGCGGATACGGCCGTCAGTGGCGGAAGCTGAGGCTCGTTGTGTTGGCGCGCGATCCACTGTGCCGCATTCAGATCATGTGCGGCCGCGGCGTAGGGCACGAGCTGCCGGCAGCGAGTACGGATGCAGATCACATTGTGCCTAAGCCCGCTGGCGACGACTCACTCGATAACCTGCAAGGTGCTTGCCATGAATGTCATAGCTGGAAGACAGCCACGAAGGATTCTAACTTTGCGCGACGAAAGCGCGCGCGCTGAGGGTGTAGGGGTAGGGGGGTCTTTTTCTTCGAGGACCCGCCGCGCGGAGACCGTGTCACGGTCTCAAGCACACACCCGCGAATTAAAAATTTCTGTTTTGAGGGCCAACTTTGGGCGGTAAGGGCTGTGGCCGTCGTCCGAAACCGACTGCGGTCCGCAAGCTGCAGGGCAATCCCGGCAAACGTCCCCTCAACCAGGACAAGCCCACGCCCCAGCCTGGCGAACCACCCATGCCCGCGGGACTTTCGCTTGCCGCGCAAAAGGAATGGCGCACCATCGTTGCCGAGCTGCTCACTCTCAACGTTCTCAGCATCGTTGACGGCAAAGCGCTCGCCGCCTACTGCCACAATTTCTCGCGCTGGATGGAAGCGGAAGCGGAAATCGCGCTCCACGGCCTGATCGTCGAAGAACCCGTCACCAAGGGCCAGGGCGAAGCCGCCGTCATCGTCGGCTATAAATACAAACGCAATCCCGCCGTCACCATTTCCAACGACGCGCAGAAGCTGATGAAGTCCTTCCTCATCGAATTCGGTCTCACGCCAGCGTCCCGATCGCGCCTTCGCATTGAGAAAAAGGCCGATGAGGATCCGTTCGCCAAGTTCCTCGCTGGAAAGTCGCCTCAGCCGAACAATGAAACGCAAACCGCGCGCCCCGCGCCGAGTAAACAAGTCAACTAATGTCGCGCCTCGCAAAAAGCCTGCTCAGTCTCGCGAAGCGGCCGTTGCCTCTCTCCACCCGGCCGAGCAATATGTCGCCGACGTCCTCGCCGGCCGCGTACCGGCGTGCAAAGGGATACGTCTCTCCTGCGAGCGCCATCTTCGCGATCTCGCTGATGGCGCTCGCCGCGGACTTCATTTCGACAGGGCCGCCGCGCAGCATGCCCTCGATTTCTTTCCGCTCCTCCGCCACAGCAAGGGCCGCAAGTGGGCCAACAAAGTTTTCATCCTGGAGCCCTGGCAACAATTCCTCACCTGGGTCCTTTTCGGATGGATGCGCGCCGACGGCACCCGCCGTTTCCGTGTTGCCTACATCGAAATTCCGCGCAAGAACGGCAAGTCCACTCTGCTGGCCGGCGACGGACTTTACCTTACCTTCGCCGATGGCGAGCCCGGCGCCGAGGTTTACTGCGTGGCCACCAAGAAAGATCAGGCCCGCATCGTTTTCAGTGAAGCCGTCCGGATGCGCGACAAATCCCCCGCGCTCTCCAAGCACATCGTTAAGTTTCGCGACAATCTCAATCACCCGGGCAGCTCTTCCAAAATGGAGCCGCTCGGCGCCGATGAAGACACTCTCGACGGCCTCAACATTTCCGGCGCCCTGGTTGACGAGCTCCACGCTCACAAGTCCCGCAAGCTCTGGGACGTCATCGATACCGCCACCGGCGCGCGCACTCAGCCTCTTATCATCGCCATCACCACTGCCGGTTACGATCGCGAATCCATCTGCTGGCGCGAGCATGAGTACGGCATCCGCATCCTCGAGGAGATTATCGAGGACGATACCTATTTCGTTTTCATCGCCGCGCTGGACGATCCCAACAAGTGGGAAGAGGAAAACGAGTGGGCCAAATGCAATCCGAATTTCGGCATTTCCGTCGATATTGACGATCTCCGCCGCAAAGCCCACAAAGCCAAGCAACAGCCGGCCGCGCTCAACGCTTTCCTTCGCCTACACCTCAATGTGTGGACCCAGCAGGAAACCCGCATCATCCCCATGGAGCAGTGGGCCCAGTGCACCGGCTTCGACGTTTACCCGAATCCGAAAACCGCGCCTCATCCCCGCGCGCTTCGTTCTGAACTGGAAGAACGGCTCCTCGGCCGCACCTGCTTTGCCGGGCTCGATCTCGCCAGCAAGTGGGACATCGCTTCCTTCGTCAAGCTCTTTCCGCCAACCGACGATCTGCCACTCTGGATCGTCCTTCCTGAATTCTGGATCCCCTACGATCGCGTGGAAGAGCGCGTCAAACGCGACCGCGTTCCCTACGACGTCTGGATCCGCGAAGGGTGGCTGCGCGCCACGGAAGGCAACGTCATCGACTATGGCGCCATCCGCGAAAAGATTCTCCGCGATCGCGTTCTATATGAAATTCGCGAACTGGCTTTCGATTCCTGGGGCGCCACCCAGATTGTTTCCGAGCTGATCGCTGAAGGCGTCGAGTGCGTGGAGTTCGTGCAGGGCATGAAATCCTTCGCCGAACCCATGCGCGAGATTATCGCCCTGGTCTATAGCAAGAAGCTGGCTCACCTTGGCAATCCGATTCTCCGCTGGATGGCTTCCAACCTGGTCGCCACTCAGGATCCCGCTGGCAATATGAAACCTGACAAATCCAAGTCCTCCGAAAAGATTGACGGCATCGTCGCCACGCTGATGGCCCTGGGCCGCGCTATCGCCAATCCCGATCTCGATTCCGGCGCGCCCGTGGTGTTCACCATATGAGCGCGCGCATGCCCCTATTTCAGCGGATTGCCTATGGCGCAGCGGTAATTCGCGCCTCGTTCATGGGCCAGTCGCTGCCGCCCATTGACGATTACTGGTGGCAGCCCCGCGGTTCCGATTCCTCCGCCGGCATGGCGGTCAGTCCCGAGACGGCCATGCGCCTCAGCGTCGTTTACTCCTGCGTGCGCGTCCGATCGGAGACACTGGCCGCCTGCCCTCTCGAAATCTTCCAGCGCTTTTCCGACGGCCGCGAAGAGCGCGCCACGGACCATCCGCTCTACCAGGTGCTGCATAACTCCCCCAACCAGTGGCAGACGTCGTTCGAATTCATCGAACTGATGCAGACCCACCTGGACCTTCGCGGAAACGCCTTCGCCCGCATCCTTCCCGGGCCCCGCGGAGCGATTGACCAGCTCATCCCCATTCACCCCGATCTGGTGAATGTTTATCGCCTCCCCAACGGCCGCCTGAAGTACCAGGTGCGCTCTCGCTTCACCGCGGAAATTGATTGGTTCACCCAGGATGAAATGTTCCACCTGCGCGGGCAATCGCAGGACGGACTGGTCGGGCTCAGCCCTATCGCGCTCCAGCGCGAAACCATTGGCAACGCCCTGGGCATGCAGGATTACTTTGGCCGCTTCCTGCGCAACGACGCCCAACCTCGGGGCTACCTCACCGGTCCCGGCACTCTTTTCCGTGATGATGCTGCGCGTGCGGAGTACAAAAATAGCTGGCAGAAGTCTCAGACCGGCGAAAACCGTCACACAACCGCCGTGCTCGATAGGGGGATGGAATACAAAACCATCGCCATGTCCAACAAGGACGCTCAGTTCCTCGAAGCCATTAAAGCCTCGCGCGAGGAAATCTGCGGAATGTATCTCGTTCCGCCGCACAAGGTCGCCATCCTCGAGCGCTCGACCAATAACAACATCGAGCATCAAGGAATCGAGTTCGTCACCGGCTGCATGCAGCTCATCGCCAACCGCTGGGAACGCCGCATCGCCGTAGACATGATTGACCCCCTCACGGAAGTGGTGGGGGACGGCCAGGGCGAATACTTCGCCAAATTCCTTCTGGACGGGCTGCTCCGCGGCGCCTTCAAGGACCGCATGGACGGCTATGCCATCGCCAAGATCAATGGCTTTCTCAATACCAACGGCGTCTGCCGCTTCGAAAACTGGAATCCTGTCTCGCACGAAGACGGCGGCGACGATTACTGGCGGCCGCTCAATATGCTGGTTAACGGCCAGGAACCTCCGGAACCCGCTCCAGGCCAGATTGGCACGGAAGATACGCCGGCAACGCCCGGCAAACCGGATACTGAAAACGATCTCGATAATCCTCCGGACGATAATCCCGATGACGAAGGCGCGGACGATCCCAAAGCTCGAGCCTTACATGCCCGCCTGAAGGTCTTCGCGCTCGATGCCGCGGGCCGCATGGTGCGCCGCGAAACCGCCGCACTCCGCAAGCTGAATACCCGCTTTGCCGAGGATCCCGCGGCGTTCCTTTCCTCCGCCGAGTATTTCTACCAGGAGCACGCACACACAGTGTCGCGTGCTCTCAACATTTCGCCCACCGCCGCCATGCAGTACGCCGCGGTCAATCTCCGATCGCTGGCCTTACAAAGTTCTGGTGAACGCGCCGCGGTTCTAGATTGGATTGAAGACACTGCGCCCGAGCAGCTCGCCACCATGGCCCTCGGCAAAAAACGCCGCCAGCGCAGGGAACTTTCCCAATGAGCGAGCGCATGTTCAAAAGTGTGGCCATGAAGGTTTTTCTCGCAGGACGGGAGAAGCCCGTAACGAGGACGTATCGCGCGGGGCCCCGCAGCCGCTTCACATCCGCCGGCGTCGACACACTGCTCGAGGAAGTAGCCGATCACCTCGAAGCGACTTTCCCCGACCAGGAATTCCGCCTGGTGCAGATCGGCCCCGCCGCCTTCAATTTTGTGGCCGCCCCACAGGAGCTTACCGATGAAATACCAGCACGTGTTTAACGAAGTCTTTCAAAAGCCCTGGGCCATCCTCCCCGACAAATTCAGGACCATCACCGCGCTCATCGCCCTGCGCGCCTCCGGGGAAAAACTCACCCAGCAAGAAATCCAATTGCGCCTGGCGCCGCAAACGTTCCACGCTTCGCGCGTATCCGGACCCGCCGGCAAGCAATTCGGCGCGGTGGCGGTGATTCCGATCTATGGAGTCATCTCCCAGAAAATTTCCCTGATGTCCCAGATATCCGGCGGCACAACTGTCGCTGGCCTTACGCGAGCGTTCCGAGCGGCCATCGCCGATCCGGCCGTGAAAGCGATTGTGTTTGACGTGGATTCGCCCGGGGGCGCCGTCGAAGGCATTCCCGAGCTGGCAGCCGAAATGCTCGCTGCGCGCGGCCAAGGCAAGAAAATTACCGCGGTGGTGAATCCCATGTGCGCGAGCGCCGCCTACTGGCTGGCCAGCGCGGCCGACGAAATCGTCATCACCCCCAGCGGCCAGTGCGGATCCATCGGCGTCTTCTGCCAGCATGAAGACGCTTCCCAGGCGCTCGAAAAAGAGGGCTTGAAAATCTCCCTGATTAGCGCGGGCAAGTTTAAGACCGAAGGCAATCCCTACGAGCCCCTTTCCGACGAAGCGCGCGCCGCAATGCAGGCCAAAGTGGACGGATTCTACGGCATGTTTGTGAAAGCCGTCGCTACCGGCCGCCGCGTCAGCCAGTCCAGCGTGAAATCCGGATTCGGCCAGGGGCGCATGCTGCTGGCCGATGATGCGGTGACCGAAGGAATGGCCGATCGCGTCGCCTCGCTCGATCAGGTGATTGGCAAACTCTCCGGAGGCGCTGCGCCCCGCCGCATGAGTGCGGCTCTTAGCGCCGCCCTGGTCGCCGGCGATTACAACGGTGGCTGCCAGTGCCTTGGTGATGGACAAGCCTGCGATGCCTGCTCGGCCGGCAACTGTGGGGCTTGCACCACGCGAGACTGCTCCGATGAGGCCTGCGCGGAAAACGGCTGCCCATTCCAGCAAGACGACGATCAGGATCCCGATAATCCCGATGCCAATTCCGCCGTTGCCGCGGAAACGATTGTGCCTGCTCCGGCCGCTGAAGTTCCGGAGCTGATTCCCGCGGCGAAATCTCTCGCCATGCGGGAACACGAGCTCGATCTCATCGAGAACGCCTAAAATCCCAAACAAATTTCGCCGGGAACTCCTCACCCAATGGTGAGCATGCCGGCATAAGGACCGATCGCCTGCCCGACGGCTAGCGCGATCGCGCCCACGCACCCGCGAAGTAACACCCCGTACCCCGAACGAAAAACCTACGACAGGAGAAACCCCCGATGTCTAACATCAAAGGATTGCGGCAGCGCAAGAGCGATCAGGAAAAAGCTCTCCGCGCATTGCTGAATAAGGCCAAGGCTGAGGACCGCGTCTTCACCGAAGCCGAGGAAACCGAATATCAGGCTGGCTTGGACGGCCTGAAGGCCACCGTGCTGCAGCTCGCGCACGAAGACGAACTGCAGGCCATCGAGCGCGGCACACCCGTCGCCGATGCCGAAAATGCCACTGGAATGTCCGCCAAGACGGGAGGCTTTGCTTCTCTCGGTCAGCAACTTCAGGCGGTCGCGAAGCACGCTCTCTCCCACGGCAGCATCATGGATCCGCGCCTTATGGCGGCCAATGGCCTCTCCGAAGCAATTCCATCCGATGGCGGATTCCTCGTCCAGAAGGATTTCTCGGCCGAGCTGATCCAGCGCATCTATGACCTGGGCGAAGTGGCCAAGCGCGTCCGGAAGATCCCCATCTCCGGCACCTCCAACGGCATCAAGATTAACGCCATCGACGAAGACAGCCGCGTTGACGGATCCCGGTGGGGCGGAGTTCTAGCCTACTGGGTGAACGAAGCTGCGAACTTCACGAAGTCCAAGCCGAAGTTCCGCCAGATCGAACTGCAGACCAACAAGCTCATCGCCCTGTGCTATGCCACCGATGAGCTCATGGAAGACGCCGTGGCCCTCCAGGCCGTCATCCAGGAAGCCTTCTCGGAAGAAATGACCTTCAAGACCGAGAACGCCATCATCAACGGCACTGGCTCCGGCCAGCCGCTCGGCATTTTGAATGCCGGCGCGACGCTGCAGATCGCCAAGGATTCCGGCGATTCCGGCGCCACCGTGGATGCCCAGGATCTGATCAACATGTATTCGCGCATGTGGCCGCGCAGCCGCGCGAGCGCCGCATGGCTCATCAACATCGACGTCGAGCCGAAGCTCTACAACCTGACACTCGGTTCCGGCTCCGGCGTGATCCTGAGCGATCTTTCCCGGATCTATGTTCCTCCCGGGAACAACAACAATGCGTACGGGATGATTCTCGGCAAGCCGGTGATCCCCGTGGAGTATTGCGCCACGCTGGGAACCCCCGGCGACATCATCCTCGCCGATCTGAGCCAGTACCTGCTCATCGACAAGGGCGCGCCGAAGCAGGACTACTCCATCCACGTCCAGTTCCTCACCGATGAAGGCGTGTACCGCTTCGTCTATCGCGTGGACGGCCAGCCGAGCTGGAAGAAGCCCCTCACCCCGTTTCAGGGCAGCAACACGCTGTCCCCGTTCATCACCCTGGCCACCCGCTCCTAATTAGGAGCGATCCACCCTCCGGGCCCCGATTCGTCGGGGCCCGCTGCTTTCCAAATTTAGATTCGAGGAGAAAATCCATGAAGGGATTCGTAGTCGCACAACAGGGCCATGTGGTCAATGCCCTGCCGCCCGTCAGCGCCAGCGGCGGAAAGACCGCGCAGGCTTTTTCGATGGCCGATTATCAGCACGCCACCATCATCATCAGCCTCGGCGCGCAGGCCGCGCAGATGACTTCGATCGTAGTGAATGAGTGCACCAGCGCCGCCGGCGCCGGCGCGACCGCCATTCCGTTCAACGTCTTCAAGCAGGAGGTTTCCGGCGCATCGGATGATGTGCTCGGAGCGCTCACTGCCGAAACCAGCGCGGGCTTTCAGCCTTCGGCGAACGCCAATATTTTCTACGTCATCGAACTCGATGCGCAGGCGCTCGACGCGGGCTATGACTATGTCCAGGTGGTGCTCGCCAATGGCGCCAATGTGGATCTAGCTGCGGTAATCGTTGTCCTCAGCGGCGCGCGCTTCGCCGAAGACCAGTCCCCCACCGTCTGCGTGTAACGCCAGGCGGACACCAAGGTTGTTCCTCCCGAACTGGCAAGCACGCCAGCTCACAAAACGGAAGCGGCTCCGGCTCCCCCCGGAGCTGCTTCCGGCCCCTCTTTTTCGAGGTAGCCGATGTACTTAAAAATCCTCACCGGCCGTTATGCCGGCGAGATTCAGGAATTTCCGTTCCCCGTCGCGCAGGATCTGATCGCCAACGGCCGCGCGGTGCGTGTTAATTATGAAACCAAGGCCGTCGATATCATCCAGCCGCCAGCCGCTGTCCCTGCAGCTCCTGCAGCTCACGGCAAAAAGCAGAAAACACGAAGTCGAAAATCTCTGACCAACTAAATGTCCACTCTCGCCATCATCACGCCGCCCATCGCCGAGCCTGTCTCACTGGCCACCGTCAAGCTGCACGCCCGTATTTCTTCAGGCGATATCAGCCAGGACGCTCTGATCAGCGGAACCTATATACCGGCGGCGCGCGAGGGCGTGGAAAGCGATTCCGGCCGGAGCCTGGTCAACAAGCTATATCGCCAGTCGCACGATAGCTTCCCTCACCTCCACGAAGGCAGCGGCTGGGCCGGATCCGGAATTTACTATTCCGCCGCGCCGCGCTACTCGCGCGACCACCATCTTGAGCATCACCAAATCAAGCTGCTGCGCTCGCCCGTCGTCAACGTCGCCTATATCAGCTACATCGGGACGGACGGAAACACTTACACCCTGAATCCCACGCCTTTCCCCTGGCAGGCCAACAAAGCCTATGTCATCGGCAACCAGGTGGTGGATTCCAACGGCAATCTCCAGCAGGTTACAGCCGTCTCCGAAGCCGGAAACATCGGAGTCTCTGTCAGCGGATCCACCGCACCGGCGTGGAATCTCAGCGGAACGACGGTCGATAATCAGCTCACCTGGACGTATCAGAGTGCCGCGCCGGCGTCCAACGTGCTTCCCTCGCCTCAGCTCGGCGATTTCATTGTCAGCATGGATGCCGAGCCGCCGCGGCTTACTCCGCTCTATGGCCAGGTCTGGCCGGCTACGTTGCGCGTTCCCGACGCAGTGCAGATCTATTTCACCGCGGGCTACGGCAGCGACGCGGCAACCGCTCCTGCGCAATTAAAGGTCGCGCTGATGGCCATCGTCGCCGACATGTACGAAAACCGAGAGACGCTCACCGATGTGAATCTTTACGTGATCCCCAATCACATCGAGCGCCTCATTGCTCTTAATCGCGTTCGCGATTACAACCCCACCCGGTAAATTTAAGGAGAAACAATGACCAAGAAATTCCGTAAGCTGCTGCACGTCGCTGGATATTTCGCACTCGCTCTCGCGCTGTTGCTGGCGCCGGCCATGCCGGCATTCGCCACATCGCCCACCAACATCAACGCGCAAACTCCCGTCGGCCCGTATCCCACTGCAGTGGGCTCTGGCGCGCTGACCATCAGCTCAACCGCCGCGGACACCACCAATGGCAATTCCACCGTGCTATCGGGCCACGAAGTGCTCTGCGCGACGAATTCCAGCGGATCCACCGCCTATACCATCACAATCAATTCGGTCGCCGACCAATACGGCCGCACGTCGGACATTACCGCCTATTCCATAGCCCTCAATACCACCGCGTGCTTTAGCTTCCTCGGCGGAGTGACGGGTTGGAAGCAGTCGGACGGCACAGTCCATTTTCAGGGTTCCAACGCCCTGATCCTTTTCACCGTTTACTACGTCCTCCGCTAAAAACAATTAGCGGTCTTTTCCCCCCATGCCATCGCCACGAATAGCTGCTGGAAAATTGCGCCACCCGGTGGAGCTTGCCCATCCGAATACCACTCAGGACAGCTCCGGCGGGTGGTCCAAGAACGACGCCAGCAAATATGCCAGCGTTTACGCCGAGATCGTCACGCTCACCGGCAAGGACCTCTATAACGCGCAGCAGCAGGTATCTGAGGCCACTCACCTAGTTACCATTCGCTGGATGCCAGGAGTGCTCGCCAAGGATCTGGTCTGGTTCAACGACGCCGAAGGCAACACGCGAACTTTTCAGATCGAAGTAAAATTAAACCCCGATGAAGTCGCCCACGTCCTCCGCCTGATCTGCGTCGAGCGAAACGATTCCGCAAATACCTGGTAATGCCTGGCGCCTTCGATATCAAGGTGAAGCTGACCGGCTTTGCCGAGTTCGAGCACAAGCTCGAAGAATTGCCTCTCAAAGCGGCGCGTCACATCGTTCGGGACGTCCTTCACCAAGTGGGGGAAGTCTGGCGCAATGCCATCGCCGCGCTCGTGCGCCGCGGCGCTCACCACGGCGGCAAGAACGGAAAATCCGTAGCCAACGACGATCCGGAACCCGCCGGCTTCATTGCCGAGAACATCGCGATTGTGATCCGCACGAAGAGCGATGTCTCCGCGACGATGAGCGTGGGGCCGTCCAAAAAAGCATTTTGGGCCAAATGGCTCGAATTCGGCACCGGCCCGCGCGTGCGGGGAAATGAAACCCACGGCCGAAACCTTCACGGCCTGGCCCGCAAGATTTATCAGCGTTACCAGAGTGGCGACCGGATGCCCGCTTTTCCTTTTGTCCGGCCGGCATTCGACGAAACGGAGGGCGAGGTTCTGGAGAAGCTCCGCCTTGGCATCCGCCAATCGCTCATAGATTCCGGCATTCCTCTCGAATAAACCGATGCTGACTGACGGCCTTTACAATCTGCTCTCGACCTCCGCGGCGATCACCACGCTTATCGGCACGCCGGCAACGCGCAAAACCACGAGCAACGGCACGGTCAACGACAGCGGCATCTTCTTTGTTTCAGCGCCGGAAGGAACGCTCGCGCCCTACATCGTCTATTCGCAGATCTCCGGCACCGGCAATCCGGTGTTTGAGGGCGAAGACCCGCTGCAGCGTGGCCGCTTCGAATTTTCCTGCTATGCGGTTTCCGCCAAATCCGCCAAGACGCTGGCTCGCGCGGTGAAGTCCCTGCTGCTGGGCCTTTCACAGACCCTTAGTGACGGCACAATCGTTAACGAAATTACCCTGGCCAGCGAGCAGGACTTGTTCGAGGACGGCCCGTTTCAGTACCGCACGACGGTGGACGTGATGATTCTCTTCACCGATATCGGAAGTTAATTTTTCCAGGAGAAAAACATGGCTAATGAAAAAGCACAAAAAATGCCCGCGGGCACGTTCAAGGCTGGCGACAAGGTCCGGCTGACCGATCCCGACGTGCTTCCCAAGCTCGATTCGCGCGAGGGACAAGTGACCGGCATTTGCTCCGACGGCCGTTGCGTCCGCGTGGCTTTTCCGGGCGAAGTGGATCTGAAGGGCAAACAAAAATCTCTCGCTGTCTGGTACGGCGTGCTCGAAACCGTCAGCTCGCCCGCCGCGTCCGTCGCCCCCGCAAAACTGTAATCCCCTGACGCGCCAGGCAGCCGCGCGAATCTTCCATTCCCCATCTTCCAGGAGGCACCAATGACTTACACAGGCACACAAGCTTTCAGCGGCCGCGGAACACAGATTGAAATCGGCAACGTCTTTCCCAGTCCCACGGCTTACATTCCCATCGAGGAAGTGAACAAGTGCTCCCCCTCGGGAAATAAGCTGGATACCGACGACGCGAGCAATTTCGAATCCGGCATCAACAAGGAATTCATTTCGACGATGCTGGATAACGGCGAGATAAAACTCGACGGCAACTTCCTCCCCACGGCGACCGGGCAACTGGCTCTTCAGGCCGCGTTGCAAACCGGCCAGTTGAACAATTTCAAGCTCGTTTTCGCCAGCGGCCCGAACGGCGGATACGACTTCACGGGCTACGTCACTTCGTTCGAACCCGATATCCCGGTGGACAAGATCGTGAAGTTTACCGCCTCGATCAAGATCACCGGCCCGTTTGTCTGGACTTCCACGCCGTAAACCATGAAAAAACAGCATTCACCATCCGCCGCCAATATTGACGCGAAGGCCACGGAGTATCTCGCCGCGCAGAAAGAGGTCGCCCGGCTCCGCACGGAGCTGAGCGACCTGGTCCGCGCGGTGGGCAAAACTCCGCACAACGCCGAAAAGACCATGCTCCTCGAAGGTGCCGGGTACGATCTGCGCCTTTCGACACGCACGGAAACCCACGTGGATACAGCCGGAGCTCTGGCGCTCGCGAAAGCCTGTCCGCCAAAGATCTTCGAGCAACTGTTCAGCCGCGTGGATAAGTTCGTGGTGTGCCGAGGTGCGCATAAATTCGTCTCGCTATTGCCTGGCAAATCGGGCACTATCGCACGGGAACGGTTCTACGCCGCTCTCGATACGAAAGAGATGGGCTCTCAGCTCAAAGTCACGAAACGAAAGCAGAAATAACGTTTTTCAACCAGTGGGCGCGAATGGTACCATTCGGGCCTGACGTCGTTGTAGCCGCTCTCTTCCTCCCCCGTTAGGAGCGGCGCTGCCGAAGGGCTGGTGCGCATTCCGCGACGTGCCAGCCCTAGCTTCTCCCCAAGGAGATAACCAATGCCGAAAGATAAGCGCCCCGCGCTGCGCCGCTCGATTACTCCGTCTATTCCCCTGAAGCTCGATCTTCACGATGCCGAGGGCGAATTCACCGCTGAGTTCAAGCTCTGCCTCGAGAACGGCTCCATGGTGCGTTTCGAGGAAAAATCCGGCGTCAATACGCTCGCCCAGGGACCGCTTGAAATCTGGGCGGGAATGGACGCCAGGCGTCTTTCCGCGCTGCTTTGGGCCGCCGCGCTCGCGCACAACCCCGAATATGACAGTGACGAAGGGCTCGAAGTCATCCGCTCCTACGTTACCGACGAAAACGCCAAACAGGTTTACGAAGCCCTGTGGGATGCGCACCTCGCTTCGCTCTCTCCGGAGCGCCGCAAGCTCATGAGCGAAATCCGCGCCAAGGGAAAGGAAACGCTGGCCGATGAGGATCCCACGCGCGACCCTTTCGGCGGCCAGGCGGCGCCACCGGCGCCGGAGCTGGCCAGCAACCCACCTGGCGGGACCTCTGGGCCGTTGCCCGCTACGACCTAGGACTTAGCGACCGGGAGTTCTGGCGGCTAACCTCCGGCGAATTTGAGGCTCTGCTCGAGCGTGCCGAGGCTGGGCGCAAAACAGCGCGGTTCAATACCGCGGTTATCGCCTCCACCATCTACAACGCCAATCCGTTTCGTGGCGAGAAGTCATCTCCCGTTTCACCCGGTGACATTTTTCCTGAATTCGCGCTGCCCGTAAAAGTCCAAACCGAAGAAGAGGCTGTCGCCGCCTTCCGCGCCGTCTTCGGCTCAGGTCCGCCCATCGTCAATGAAAATTAATAATCTCGCCGTCATCTGTCCGCCTAACTTCAAACTCTCCGAATGGCTGCGCCTTCGCGCGTCCTGGGCCAAGTTGCCGCCTCCGCCCAAACCCGAGCCGCCCACTCACGAAGAGCTGCTGCTCGCCTCGTTCCATACCGGGCTTACCACCTACCAGAAATTCGCCGCCGGCACGTCCAAACCGCCCCGCGAATTGGATCTCTAAACCATGGCTGACGCTGTAGGTTCCCTAAGAGTTGATCTCCTGCTGAATCAGGCCGAGTTTCTGGCCGGGATGAAGCAGGCCGGAAGCGCTGCAACACGCGCTGGCCGGGAGATCAGCGATTCGTTTACCAAGCTCGGCGCTCTCGAGACAGTTGCGCTCGCGCCGCTAAACGCCCTTGGTGCGCAATTCGGCGTCTTCGCCACGCTGGCCGCGAAGAGCATGGGAACGGCGATCGGCGCGGTGGCTGCGCTGCCCAAGGCGCTCGAAAAAGCGCAGGGCAGCTTCGGAAAATTCGGAGCTGTGCTGGGCCTCGCGGGAAAGGGCGTTATTGGAATTGGAATCGCAGGAGTGGCCGCCGGCGCGGGAATTATCACCCTGGCGCTGCACACTGCTGAATCCGCGGCGAAAATGTATGCGCTTTCGCAATCGACCGGCGTTAGCGTGGAAACCCTCAGCGGGTTCGCATTTGTCGCCAAGCAATCCGGCGTGTCGGCCGAGGCGATGAATACTTCGCTCGAGCGGATGAACCGTTCCGCCTTTGCGGCCGCCACTGCGCCGCACGGCGCGACTAACGCCTACACGCGCCTGACCATTGCCGTGCGCGACGCCAATGGCGCGCTCCTGCCTACCCAGGAGATTTTCAAAAGCATTGCCGATAAATTCGCGGCCATGGCCGATGGTCCCGCCAAGGGGGCTCTTGCCATCCAGCTATTCGGGAAAAGCGGAGCTGACGTTATACCGATTCTTAACCAGGGGCGCGCGGGAATCGACCAGTACATGGCCACCGCGCAAAAGCTGGGCATCGTGCTCAGTACGCAGACCGCCGAAGCGGCCGACAAATTCGAGCAGTCACTCAATGAGATTACGGCTGCCGGCGAAGGCCTCTCGCTCAATCTTTTGCGAGCCTTGTTGCCGAGCCTCCAGGCCATCGCCAGCATGGTGACCCGGTTATCCCAAAGCACTGAATTCCAACAATGGGCAGAAACTGCCGTTACGTGGATGAGCAATATCGCAAAGGGCGCCCTGCTCATGGGCGATCTCACGGTGCTCACATTCCGCGAACTGATTGACGTATTTCAGGTCACAGTGCGCGAGCTGGCTGCTGTTGGCGATGCCATGACTGGTGTCGCCGAAATAACAGCCGGAGATCTCGTCGATGGAGTAGCCCGGCTGAAAAAATCCTGGGATCAAGCCAGCGGCGGAGCAACAAAATATTATGCCGATGCGAAGGGCGCGGCATCTGATAGCGCCAAATTCGCGGCGGATTTAATACGGCCTCCGTTTCAAGGAACTACCGGTCCCCAGCGGCCGCGCGGCGGTGGTGACGCGGATACGTCCGCGGCGAAATCGCGCATCAATGTGATTGCCGAAACCATCGCGCGATTGAAGGACGAAGCAGCCGCGGAAGCCGAGCTCGCTCGCGCCGTGGGTGGAACGACAGCCAGCATAATCCTGGCCACTGCCGCTGAAAAAGCCAACGAGGAAATCGCGCGCCTGCAGATCTCCGCGAAAAATGGCGGCCGCTCGGTCACCGAAGCGCAAAAGCAGCAGATCCGCGATCTCATTACTCTTACGGAAGCGTATAAGGCCGGCTTCGAAGACAACAAAGGCCTCGACGAATTCATCCGCAAAACCCAGCAGGAAACCGCCGCACTCGATGCGCTGGCCAAAGCCCATGGGCTGGGCCCCGCGGCGTATGCGACCGCGCAGGGTGGCGCGCCCCTCGAGAAATACCGGCAGGAAGCGGGCGATCTTACCGAGCTGATTGCCAAGCTGAAGCTTTACGGCGCTACTTCCTCCGCGCTCGCTCCGCTGGTCAATGAGCTGGACCAGCTCAATTTGAAAATGGGCGTGGCAGCCGCGGCCGAGAAGCAGCTCGAAGCAGGAAAGCTAACCAAGGACTTCAACGAGGAGATAGACAAAGTCTCCGCCGAGACCAAGGCGCTCAATGACAATACGTTAGCCCTTGTGCGTGGAGGAGACGCGCGCCGTCAGCTTGCCATCACTCAGAAAGTGAATGAGTGGGCTGCCGAGCCCGCGCACAAAGGTGCCACTCCGAATCAGCTCGCTGGAATCCGCGCAGGCGTCACGCAGGAAAGCGATGCTCAACAGCTCGCCGGCGCTGGGGAATCCGTCGCGTCCTTCAGCCGCGTCCCCGCCATCCAGGCGGAAATCGACGTGCTCTCGAAGCTCCGATCGGCCGAGCTGGCCGCCGGGCAATCCACGATATCCACCGATGCGCTGATCGCTTCGAAGGAAGCCGAGCTGGCCACCGCACGCGCGCAGCAATCGCAGCAATACATTCAAAACATCATCGCCATTCAGCAGGCCAATTTTGATATGGCCAATTCCGAGCTGCTCAACGAAGCACGGCTGCACGACTCCCAGCGCACGCTGATCGAAGACTGGGACCGCGCCGCGCTCGAGGTGGGCACCTTCGGCGACAAGGTTCGTGCGGTGCTGAATGAAATTCAGCTCGAAGGGCAGAACGCCGCCGCCAACATTGCTCAGGCCTTCAAGACTGCGCTCGATGGGGTGAATGACGAAATAGCCAAGATGCTCACTGGCCAGAAGTTTAACTTCGGTCAGATCGCCACCCAGCTCGGGCAATCACTCGTCAAGAGCGGTCTGCAATCCGCCGAGGGCTCGCTTACCACCGCGCTTTTTGGCTCGGCTGTAAAGACCGGCCAGCTCGGCTCTAGCGCCGGCAATCCTATGTTCGTGTCCATGGTGAACTCTACCGGGCTGTCCACTCCGGGCAGCACTTCGTCCACGGGAATTCTCGGCAGCCTTATTCCAGGGCTTGGGGGCAGTAGCGGTTCTTCGGGAATCAGCGGCTTGCTCGGCGGAGTGCTCGGCAAATTCGGAATTGGCGCGCCCGGCGGCGGCGGTACGTCGTCCAGTTCGGCTCTCGGCACCCAGGGCAATCCGATGTATGTGATCAGCGCTTCGGGGGCAGGTGGAGGCCTGGGCGGCATCCAGCTTCCAGGATTGTCTGGCGCTGGAGGCGATTCCGGCGGCTCATTCTCCGACGCGATCTCCGCCGCATTTGGCGGAGGCCTTGCCGATGGCGGCGATATGACTCCCGGCAAAGCTTACCTGGTGGGCGAGGATCATCCTGAGATCTTGTTCGCTGGACGGTCCGGCGGCAGCGTCTCCCCTTCGCTCAAAATGGGCGGCGGCACAACCGTCAACCAGACCAACCACTATCACGGCGTCAGCGATGCCGACAGCTTCCGCCGATCGGAAGCGCAAACGGCTGCCAGCCACGCCCGCGACACGTCCATCGCACTCAAAAGGAATGGCCGCTGATGGCGTTCTTCGAATGTGAATTTCCGCGCACCATTGCTTTCAAGCGGCTGGGCGGGGACGGATTTTTCACCACTGTCAACAAAGGCTTTGGCGGCCAGGAACAACGCAACAAAAACTGGTCGCAAACTCACGCGAAGTACACCGTGGACCTGACGACTCCGGGGCCCCTCACCGTCGGTCGGCTGCTCTTCATCGAGCAGTTGCGCGCGTTTTTCGATGTAGTCTCCGGCCAGGGAGACGCTTTCCGGTTCTATGATCACGTCAACGGCAAGGCGCGTGGCCAGATCATCGGCGTGGGCAATGGCGCGCTGACCGTCTTTCAACTTACCAAAACGTCCACTGTCGGGCCGCCGGGCGGTGGGCTGACTCGCAGCTACGTCCGCAACCTCACCAAGATTGTGGATCCGTCGGTGATGAACTATCTCGGCGTGCCGCTGCGGCGCACTCTGAATATCTATCTGAATGGCGTGGTGCAAGCCGTGAACGCCTATACCCTCGACGCCACCACTGGTTTGGTCACGTTCGACAGCGCCCCGGGCGGCGCCGTGGTTATCACCGCCGACTGCGAATTCGATATCCCCGTGCGGTTCAACAAAGACCAGTACGAGCCCCAAGTCGAAGAGTCCGATATCCCCGGCGGCCAGCCCATCATCAGCGTCCATTCCGTCGAGCTGGTCGAAGTCCTGCCGCCGAATTATTAAATTTCAGTGATTCTATGAAAACGTGCTCGTCAGGGCTACAGGCGCATCTCAGCGGCGGCCAGACCGCGCTCGCGTGGTGCTGGAAGATCAAGCGCGTTGACGGAACCATTCTCGGCTTCACCACGCTCGACCAGGAACTCCCTTTCGATCTGGGCGATGGCGACGGCTTGGTGGACTATGAAGCCTCCACCGGCTATGCCAACACCGCCAACCAGTTCAAGAGCGACCTGTCCGTAGACAATTCCGAATCCACCGGTTTTCTCGAATCCGGCAGCATTACTGAAGCCGACATCCGCGCCTGCAAATATGATGGGGCCACGCTCACCGTCTTCATCGTCAACTGGAGCAATCTCAGCCAGGGCGCGCTGATCATCCGTACCGGCTATTTCGGCATCGTCAAGATGAAGAATGGCCTGTTCACTGTGGAATGCCGCGGCCTGGCCTCGAAACTTTCCACCAACATCAGCCACCAGTTTGGAGCGATGTGCCGCGCGACCTTCGGCTCCGGCCTGAACGGCATCGATCTGACGTCGAAGTACCTGTGCATGATTGACGTCACCCTGTGGCGGCAAAACGGCACGGTAAGCGGTTCAGCCGACAATCTTCATGTCACCCCTGAAGCCGGACTGCTGATGGTGGGATCGTCCACGCCGCTCGTTGCCGCGCCGGCCGGCTGGTTCAATGACGGATTCATCCACTTCAACACCGGCGCACTTGCCGGCGACGCTTTCGAGATCAAGAGCTGGGACGGCACGGTGCTCACCATGTATCTGCCGCTGCCTGCCCAGCCGGTATTTGGCAACACGTTTTACATTGAGCCAGGCTGCGATCACACCATAGATTCGAACGGCTGCGCCCGCTACACCAACATCGTGAATTTTCAGGGCGAGCCGTTCATTCCCGGCGCCGATTCGCTCTACACCATTCCCGACGCGACTTACAACGTCGGCAACCCCGGCGGCGGCTAAGACTATGCCCTGCGATCTAAGCAAGCCCGGTTTTAAGAATCTGAGGCGAAGTGATTTCCCGCCATATCCGCTGGTCACCATAGAACAAATCGTATCGTCCGCGCGGACGTATATCGGCACGCCATTTCGCCATCAAGGACGCGAAAAGGGGAAAGCGTGCGACTGCGTGGGCTTGCCGCTGATGGTTGGCGAAGAGCTGGGCCTCGTGGACACGCTCGGCAATCCATTCACTCGTTACGACCACGTCAACTATGGAGCCCAGCCGGGCGACGACATGGTCCTGCGAATCTGCCGGCAGCGCCTGGTTGAAATGCCTGAAGGCCACCAGATCCAGCCAGGAGATCTGCTGGCCATCAAGAATCCGCGCATCGCCTGCCACGTGGGAATTGCCACTATGTTGCAAGGATCGCTGGGCGTGATTCACGCGCTGGATATTTCAGGAATTCGCCGCGTGGTGGAGCACGGGCTGCGTGGTTACCACGTGTCGCACATCAAGGCTATTTTCACTTTTCCGGGGATTGAGTAGTGGCTCAGCTCATCATCGTTCCGGCGCTCGAAATTGGAGTGGGATTTCTGGGCGGGCTGCTCAACAAGCCCGCGCCGCCCGCGCCGGTCACCAACAATCAAATCACCAGCTCCGCGCCAGGCGCGCCGATTCCCTTCGGCTACGGCTTCCAACGCATTCCCGGCCAGCTCATCTGGACCACCGGAATAACTTACACCACCGTCACCCCTTCGAAAAAAGGAGGCGGCTCGGTTATCGGATATCTGTATCAGGCCAGCATCGCCATGGCCTTCTGCGAAGGGTCGGCAGCGATCCTGCAGGTCTATGGCGACAGCAAACTAATCTACGACACCAACCCGGACCCGGCGCAGGATCTGCCCTCGCAGTTCTATCCGCCGTGGAATTCGGCCACGCTCTACAATCCCGGCAACCTGGTGAACTATGGCGGCGTTGGCTGGATCTGCATCCTCACCAACACCAACATCATTCCGGGAACCAACCAGACTTATTGGAACACTGCCAGCGGCTACGGCCCGTGGAACAACCAGACGGTCTATAACCCTGGCGACGAAGCCACCGACGCCGGACAAATCTGGGTTTGCATGGTTTCGAACGGTCCGGGTACCTCGCTGGGCGTCGTCGAGCCCTACTATGTCAGCGATCCGGACCCCTCAGATCCTCCGCCATGGGAAACGCTGAGGCAGTACTACGGCACGCCCACGTTTTATTCCGGCGCGGGCCCCGGAACGCAGCTCCCCGATCCGCTCATCCAGGCGGCTGAAGGCGCAGCCATCACTCCGGCATTCACCGCGCTCAACTATTTCACCTGGGCCAATTTGCCGCTGGCCAATTTCGGCAACCGTATTCCCAACACTCGCGCCCTGATCCAGTTCCCGATTCTGTGCCAGTGCTAAGACTCCATGTCCGAACGTCTGACACAGGTAGCTCTCGAGGTCCTGAACCCCATCCCGCCGGGGATGCGCCTTACACAGGTTGCGCTGGAAGTCATCATCCCAGCGTCGTGCGGGATTGCCTGCATCATCCTGGACCTGTGCATTCGCGCGGGCCTCGAGTGCAGCCAGGTTAACGTCGCGCTGCTCACTTCGGCGAACCTGCAGCCGAATAACACCTGCATCGGCTACGTGATTGACCGGGCCACTTCGGCCGCGGACGCCATCCGCGTGATCATGGAGGCGTATTTCATCGACGCCTGCGAGTCTGGCGGACAGCTCAAATTCGTCCCTCGCGGACTCCCCGCGCAAACACTTACCATTCCTGAAAGCGATCTCGGCCTGGTGAGTGACGACGCCGAAGTAATTCCCGAACAATTCGGCGACGAGCAGGATCTGCCGCTCGAATGCATAGTCACCTATACCGACATCGAGCTCGATTACCAGTCCAATTCGCAGCGCTGGAAACGCAACTCGCGCATCGTCACCACCAAGCAGCAAAAGCAGTTGAGCTATCCGCTGGTGATGACTCCCGACCAGGCCATCAACATTGCCGCCGCGGCGCTCTATTGGGAATGGGTGGGCCGACAGGCATTCGATTTCAACGACTGGCGCGCGGTCGCGATGCTCTACGATCCCACCGACGTCATCCAGTTTATTTACGAGACCATCACCTGGGGAGTGCGCATTACCGATCACGAAATCGGCCAGGGCTTTGTCTCCAAGTTCAAAACGCTCAATGAAGAGGGCGCCATCTATAAGCCTCTGCCTTTCGGAGTCGGCGGCAGCCGCGTCGGCAACGGCGCAGGGATCATCAATTTCAAACGTTCCGCGCTGCGCTATGTTGGACCGCCGCAGACGTTCCTATTCGATATTCCCCTGTTGCGCGACGGCGATTCCAATCCCTCGGGCACGGGCTACTACTTCGGATTAAGCTCCACGCTGCCGCAGTGGGCAGGCGCGGCGCTCATGCGCTCGGCCGACAATTCCACTTACACCCAGGACTCGGCCGCGCCGAACGCGATTTATTACGGCTATGCCACCAACGCTCTCGGCTCTCCCGCGTCACCGTGGGTCTGGGACAATGCCAACTCGCTCACCATCGCTTTGAAAACTCCCGGAGCGGCGCTGGCCGGCGTCACCCAGCTCCAGATACTGAATGGCGCGAACGCGCTGATTGTCGGCTCGGCCGCCAACGGCTGGGAAATCATGCAGTTCGAGAACGCCGTGCAAAACATGGACGGGACGTGGACCGTCAGCGGCTTGCTGCGCGGCCGCCGCGGCACGGAGTGGGCTTGCGGCACTCACGCGATCGGAGACCTGGTGGTTGTGCCGATCTCGGGAATCCAGCGCGTCCAGAATCCTTCTTCGCTGCTCAATCAGCCTTACGACTATCGCGGCGTTTCCGTCGGCCAGGACGTCACCAGCGGCTCCATCCAGCAATTCACCCTGGTTGGCAATGACCTGAAGCCTTACGCGCCGTGCCAGGTCACCGGCAGCCGCGATATGTCCGGCGATCTCACCATCGCCTGGGTGCGCCGCACGCGCATCGGTGGAGACGCTGAAGCGACCTGGCTGGGCGGACTTTCCGAAGTTCCGCTCTATGAACAGGAAGAGCTCTACGAAGTGGATATTTATAACGGCTCGGTTATCGTCCGGCAAATCACCGGGCTTATTTCGCCGACCACCGTCTATTCCGCCGCGGACCAAACCGCCGACTTCGGCTCGGTGCAGAGTTCGATCCACATGAAGATTTATCAGGTGTCCGCCGTCGTGAATCTCGGCTTTCCCGCGACCGTCACTCTCTAAGGAAAACGAATGAGCACTCCCAGCCTGGCCCTCGCCTACATCGCCAACAATCAGAACCAGGGCGAAGTCCCCTGCAATGCCGCGTTCCTCGGTCTCGACCTGGCGACGAATGCCGAAGCCTCCTGGCCGACCGGCGGCTCGGATGTAACGCTGACCCAGGCGCAGCTCGCTTCAGCCATGGTCCACGTGCTGAGCGGCGCGCTCACTGGTGACAAGCATTTGATTTTGCCGGCCAGCGTGCCGCGCACCTTTATCGTGGTGAACGAAACCACCGGCGGCCACAACATCATCGTCGAAGTTACTGGCGCGCCTGGATCCACCGTCAGCCTGCTGGCGAGTGCGGGCTACGCGCTCGTCTATTCGGACGGCACGAATGTGGTTGAGATCTCCGGAGGCGGCGGAGGGGGCGGCGGCTCAGTCACATCCGTCGGGCTCAGCATGCCGCCAGGATGGAGCGTCGGCGGATCGCCGGTCACGAGCTCCGGAACTCTGGCGGCTACGCTCAACGCGCCGCTGGCCAAGTCCGTCAGCTATGCGCTGGCTGATGCCGATAACACCGTGCTTTTCACCACTGGTTCGAGCGCGCTCACAGCGACGCTGCCCACCGCGGTGGGGATTGCCGCTAAGCGCTCCACCATCAAGAAAGTGGATTCCGGATCCGGAGCGGTCACCATCGCGACGACGTCCTCGCAAACCATTGACGGGCAAAGCTCCTGGAGCCTGCCCAACCAGTTTCAGTACCTCACTGTCGAATCCGACGGCAGCAATTGGTGGGTCGTCGCCAACAATTAGGACAAAACATGCGCAAACTATTGTCATTGTGCTGCCTTCTGGCGGCCGTTTTTCTTGTCAGCCTATCGGCATTCGCCCAGGGCGGCGCCGCGACGGATACCCGCTACGGCGGTTCGCTGCCTGGCGCGTGCAACACGCACCAAATCTTTTCCTTGGTCAGCGGCGGCAATGCTACCTACGAAGGCTGCACGTCCACAAACACTTGGTCGGCTTTCGCCTTGGGAAGCGGCACCACCTTCCAGGTGGACGGCACGGGACTTTCGTCCTCGAGCACGGTGAATTTTCAGGATGCCCTCGCGTTCAACGGCCTGACGCTAACTTTCACCAATCCCTCGGCGGGCAATGTGAAGCTGGTGTGGAGCGGCACGCTGGGCAATGCCGGGCTAACCAATTCCAGCATGACGGTGGGATCGACGAGCTGCACGCTGGGATCCACCTGCGCTCCATCCACCACCGTGAATGGAACGAGCTGCGTCCTGGGTTCGACTTGCACCGTCACCGCCAGCGGCTCGGGCGTGAATCTCTCCATCCCCAACGACACGACCACCGGCACGACGGTAAACAAGCTCGCAAAAATGACTTCGGTGCAGAAAGCCATCATCACCGCGACCACGGATACAATCGCGCTACAGATTGGAATCGTGACCGCCAATGCGGGAACTTCCGGGACAGCCACGATTGCGATCTCCGGCGTAGGCGTCTCCTGCGTATTCGATGGCGGCACCACCGCGGGCGACTACGTGATTAACTCCGTGACGATCGCGGGCGATTGCCACGACACCGGAAGCAGCACTTACCCGACGGCCTACGGAAACACGGTGGGCATGGCGGTTGCCACCAACAGCGGCGCGGGAACTTACACCGTGAACATGAACAATGCGCCGACCGGCAACGGAATTGGCGGCGGCATCGTCGGCCGCTCGGCTGACAATGCTTTCAACATGCTGGCGCTTTGGACTGGCCCGACCTCACTAGGAATCACGCCCACCGACATGGGCGGAAACGGGTGGGGAGTCCAGCGGAGTACTGGACAACTTATTGAGGGAAGCTGCTGCGGCGGCTCAACGACAGGAATGATCGACTTGCAACCAACCTCCGGAAATGGCTACAGCTTTGAAATTAACAGCGGTGCTGTCGTCTACGGATACGGGATGAACAACGCGGCGGGACACTGCCTGTGGTGCGCCTACAGCCAAAATAATTCGTCATCCTTCGGCGCGCGTGAAGTTCTTGATGGCTCGCTGACCATCGCCACGTTTCAGGCTGTGGGCCCAACCCACACTGCACGCCTGCAGGTGCTCAATACGACTGCCGATTCCTTTCAGGATGCGCCGGCCACCACCACCCAGTTTGGCGCCATCGGCCTAGGCGAAAATACCTCGCTCTACAATCTCGGCTTCGATGCGGACGGCGTCAGTGGATGCCTGGCAGACAACACCATCACAATCGGGCACTACTTGAGTTTTGGCACAGGGACTGCCGCATATTGCCGCGACATCGGCACGGGCTGGTTTTATCCGGGAGACATTATCGGCCAGGCCATGAACTCGGTTTCCGGCGGCGCCACGGCCGACGTCGTGCTGAGTCATGAAGTCCGCGGCGGCGCGTATGCGGCGGCGTTGCCGGTGGATTCCGCCGCGCAAACCAGCAGCATTGGATCCACTTCCCTCCTCACTCCGAGCGCCAACGGAATGTTCCGCGCGTGCTATTACTTCTCCACCACCACGGCCGGATCCGCTGGCACAGTCAGCCTCAGCTTCACTTATACCGACAATGCTCAGGCTGAAACGTTTGCCACCAGCACCATCAATCTGGCCACGCTGGGAGCCAATCTGGGCGGCTGCCAGGAGTTCTACGCGCTCACCAGCGCGGCGCTGAAATACCTCACCACTGTCTCCGGAGCGAGCGGCAGCCCGCAATACGATCTTCACCTGCGTATCGAAGCCGAATAGTTTCCCCCCAGTTTTTCCCCAGGACAACCTCATGGCTCTAGTCTTCTGCGACAGCTTTGATCACTACACCAATCCAAGCCAGAAGTGGGACCTGGTGGGCGTCTCCGGCATCTATCCGCAGATTCAGTCCGCCAGTGTGCGCACCGGCGCGCAGGCACTCGAGATCGCGAACGCGCTGGGGCGTGCGCCAGTCTTCGTCCAGAAAAACATTCCCACCCAGGCAACCTACTTTCTGGGCTTCGCCCTGAACGTGATCAACAATTCGATCCAGATTCCCATTTGCGAATTCCTCGATAGCAGCCAGACGCAGGTCGGTCTATTCCTCGATTCCGGCGGACACTTCCAGTTCTATCGCGGCAGCATCAGCGCCGGGTACGTCCTGCTGGGTTCGCCTTCCTCGCAAGCATTGCCGTTTGGCTGCTTCCATTACATCGAAGTGAAGGTCGCCATCGACCACATCTCCGGCCAGTGTCAGCTTAATGTGGACGGCACGGTGTGGCTTACCCTCGCCGACCAGGATACCCAGTACACCGCCAACCCGCTGATCGGCGCCATCACCATCAGCTCATGGGATCTCGGCTTCGACGCCAATAACTTTCAGGCGTTCGTTGACGACGTATACATCTGCGACGATAGCGGAACAAGCTGCAACACCTTTCTCGGCAATATACAGATTCTGTGCGGCATGCCCGACGCCAACGGCACAGCCAACACCTGGACGCGCGGCGGCACCAACCTGGGAACCAACTACAAGCAGGTGTACGAAATCCCTCCGGACGACGACACCACCTATCTCGAAGATGTCGCCGCGACCTACATCCAGGCGGCCTGCTATTCAGGAACGACTGCGGCAGCCGAGCCGGTGATTCCCTTCGTGCCGCCCAGCTCCTATGCCGACGGCCAGGGATTCTTTCCGGTGGATCCAAATACCGGCTCGCCCTGGGGAACGTCAGCTCTCACCGCCGCGCAGTTTGGCGTGATAAGTTCCGACGGCTCGATCGATCGCTACCTCTTTCCCATCCTGCCGACCACGGTCATCATCGCCGCCGCCGTAAACATGCGCGCGAAGAACGCCTGAGCTCTTTTCGAATCCCATGCGAAAAATATTCCTGTTTTCATTCCTGCTGCTGATTACCCTTTTCGGATCCTCCGCGCGAGCCCAGTATCCGACGGGAGTGTACGCGGTCACGCCCAACAGCACGGCGAATGGCTACCTGCTCTCCCAGGCCAACGTGAAGGGCCAGGTAATCTTCGTGCCATGGTCCACCATTGACAACGGCAGCGGAACTCTGGATTGGAGCACGGTGGAAACGGCAATCGCGCCCTGGGCCGGAGCAGGCAAAAAAACTGCTCTGGTAATTTGGGGAGTGACCGCCGATAACCTCAGCGTCACCGCCGCCCCTTCATACGTTCTCAACCAGCTCCCCGCCATGGTGAGCTGCGCGGTGAACGCCGGCACCGGCTACGCGCCCAACTTCACCAACCCGATTTTTATATCCGCGTACAGTGGATTTCTGAATGCGACGATCGCCAGGTATGGAAGCGATTCGCGCATCGGCTTCATTCGCGTCGGGCTGGGCGCCGGAGGCGAGATTTTTCCGCCGTGCAAATCTCAGGAGGAAAGCACCTACGGATTGACCCAGGCCGGATATCAGTCCTACCTCGAAACCATGATCGGCAACGTTCCCCCGGGCAGCAACCCGGTGCAGGTCGGGGTGGATTGCTATGGCGGGAATTGCAATTCCACCACCATCGCTCTTTCCAATAACATCGCGGCGTACGCGGTCGGCGCGCGCTGGGGGATCGGCAAGGAGTCCCTGCAGGATTCCGACATCACCGCGTGGAATTCCGGCCAACCCTGCGACGCCAACTGGTGCGCCCAGTTCGCCGAATATCCTACGGCGTTTCACGATCTGCAGTTCGCCGTGCCCACTTGCCCCGATGGCAACTGCGCAGTGGGATCGCCCGTTACCCTGCTGCCCTTTGCGGCCACGCGCGACGCTCAGGTAGTCGAAATGGCCCAGCCGGATTACTGCATCGCCTACGGACCGTCCTGCTCGGGAACCTATACCGCGGCTTATGACGCAGCCATCGCGGCCTTCGACGCCGCAGCGGGATCCACGTGGACTCCGTCGGCTCCCACCAATTTCCAGGTTACTATCGTCCCCGGACCGGATGCCGGCAACGTGACGCCCGGATCGCTAAACCTCAGCTTCACCGCCGCCGATACGGTCAACGGCAATGCCGCGCCGCTGAGTGGCCACGAAATTCTGTTGGTGCGCAATACCGATACGTCCGCTCACAACTTCACAATCTATTCCACGCCCGATTTCTTCCTTCGCACCGGCGACGTCGGCCCCTATTCGCTCGCCGGCGGCGCCACGGCCGGCTTCAGCTTTCTCGGCGGAGATCCCGTCGGGCCCCTCGGCTGGCGCCAACCTGACGGCGGAATGCACATCCTCGCCGATGACACCCACGTCCAGTTCGTCATGCTCGGCGCACATCTCTAAATATTCAAATTTACTTATCTCCTGGAGGTTTCAACGATGAGATTCAAATATGTAGCTCTAATAGCTCTTTTCTGCCTGGCGGGATGCCTGGCGGCGTGCAACGATTCGAGCGCGAGTCAGCTCAACGCGAGCTGGGATTACACATTCGCGCCGGCGGGGCAGCAGGGCGCGGCATGTACGGCCACGCAGACCACCAACTGCATTCCCAGCTTCACCGTCGAAGACATCAGCAACGCGCAAGACCCCGTCCCGGAAGCCACTGTCGCCGCGCCGGCATTGTCGGTTACCGCGACAATTGCCACGCCCACTTATGGGCCCCACATTTACGGAGTGGTGGCCAATGTGGTGAACGCGAACGGCAGCACGAGCAGCTCGCCGGTTTCGAGTCCGATCACCGTGACGATTACCGCTCCCGCTCCCACCGGCTTCGCCATCACCGTCATATAACCATCCGCGAGGCGCTGCGCCAATTGCGCGCGGCGTCCTCGCCCTGCCACTTCGGGCACCAAAAGGCCTGACACATGATCCCCGCTCAAAACTACGAAACGCCGCTTGCCCTCGCTTTACTCGTCCAAGTTCTCTTCCTCTTGAAATACTTTTACCGCCGTATGCGCGATGGCGAGATCGAGCGGAAGTTTGTCCGCGACATGGCCACCAATCACCTGCCCCACATTTACGACGCGCTCACCAAGATCTGCCGGGCCAAGGGCATCGAGCTTGGCGAGCCTCCTCCGATCCGCTGGATGGATTTCGAGGAGCACGGGAAATGACGCCTCCAACAAAAGAAGATCTCATCGCCCTGGCCAAGGCCGCGGCGATCCGGCACATGCTGGCGGCTCCGCTGGTGTGCGCTGTGGTTGAACAGGAATCCGGCTGGAACGCGTGGGCGGTGCGGTACGAGCCGGCGTTCCGCGTGCGCTATGTTGCGCCATTACATCTGCCGCCCACGCTTGAAGTCTGCTGCTCGATCAGTTGGGGATTGATGCAGCTCATGGGCCAGTGCGCGATCGAGGATGGATATCCCGGGAAGATCCCCGCGCTATGCGATCCCGCAACAGGGCTCGAATGGGGCTGCGTCCACCTGGTGAAGAAAATCTCCGAAGCGCGCGGCGATCCTCATCGTGGCCTCGAGCTCTGGAACGGCGGCGGCAATAAAGATTATGCCGATCAGGTTTTCGCCCGCGTTCCGCGCTACCAATGAAGGCGCTCGCGGCCGTACTACTTTCGCTCTGCTCGGTGAGCTGCGCTTTCATTCCCCAGGCGGCGCCCCCGGGAAGCACTTACCAGGGAGTGACAGCCAAAGCTCCCATTGCGATTCCCGTTTGGCCGGGACATCCCAGCCTGCCACGGCTGCGCAGGAAACCGGCCGGCGGCGATTACTACGATGAATAACAACACGAAAATATGGCTGCATGGACTCGGCGCGGCGCTCATTGGTGGCGGGGCAACCAGCGTGGTTTCCGCCTTCGGCGCGTCCATGATCGACAGCGCGAAATTCAATCTGCAAACCGCGCACGGCGTGGCCAGCACGTTCGGGCTGATGGGGATTACTTTTCTCTGCGGCGGAATTTTGAACACGATGTTCTACCTGAAGCAGTCGCCGCTCCCGGTGGTACAGGTAAGCGTCACGAAGACAGAAACCACGCAAACCGATCTCACCCTGGTCCGGTAGTAGTTTTATGTATTGCGCAATTGGGTGCTTGTGGTACCATTCGCGCCATTATGACTCCACCTGATAATTCCAAGAGCACCATTTCCAAAGTCTTCTTCGGCATCACGCCCGAAAAACATGCGGAGATCGTCGTCGCCGCGGCCAAGAGCGGTTTCGATGTGGGCGCCGATACCGGACAGGCCACGTCTCACGGAGTGGTTTTCGGCTGGGTCTATGATCCCGCCAAGCAAACCCTCACCGTCACCGGGCTGGACAAGAGCCACAAGGGATGGCTGGTTCCGGACGACTGGGGAAAAATTCTTAATATCCTCGCCGAGAAAATCGGCGCGGCGACAGCGTAAAAATAAAACGGAGGAAGAATGGCAAATAAGTTTCTGAGTTTTCTGGAAAAAGTGGGCAAGGACCTGGTGAAGTACACGCCGGAGGGCGAAGCGGTGGCCAACGACGTGGCCGCATTCATTCCCGGCGCCCTGCCGATCCTTACCACCGTCGAGAACGTTCTCGCGCCGATTGTGAAAAACATCACTGCCGCGCAGGTGGCCCAGGCGGCGAACCCCAATATGACCAGCGCGCAGCAGGGATCCATGGCCGTCAGCCTTTCGGCTGATTCGGTGGTCGAGGAATTCTCCGCGCTCGGCTATCCGCTTTCTGCCGCGGAGCAGGCGCAAATCGCCAAGCTCGTCGCCGATGCCAACACCGCTCTGGTGGGAATCCTCAACTTCCCCACGAGCACCACGCTCGCGGCGAAACCAAGCTAGACATCCCCTGTTGGGATCGCGCTGGCGGGCCGCGTAAAAGTCCGCCTTCAAATTTCAACCGCGGAGAGGCACCATGAAAGCTGTAACGATTCACGCACTCGCAATTCTCGTTTTGGTTTTGGCCTCGATCGGCTTTGCGCACGCGCAGTCCACCAGTGGATGTCCGCAGAGCGCGTCCGTGAAATGCCCCACGGTGCTGAATCCCGGATCCGATGAATGCCCGGGCTCGGGCCCTGGCACGGCGAAAGGCCACGCTATGTCGGCCAGTTGCGCTATCGCGTGCGCCAAGGCGGACAAGGCGAAAAAGGTCGCCGCCAAAAAGTCCAACTCTCTTCCCTATTGGTGCAAGCCGTGCGATCTGCTCGGCTGTGGTCCCAATTTTTAAGATCTTGCGAGCGGAAGCAAAACCTTCCTTCGCATTAGACACAACCTAAAAAAGACGCAGTGCCGTAACTCCGAGAGCTGGTGCAGTCCGGAAACAGGGTTACGGAGTTGTACCGAGGGGAGCCGCCAGGCTCCCCTTTTTAATTCCCAAGGAGAAATTCCCATGTCCGCCAAAACCGCAAATCTCGGCCTAACCAACGCCTACGGCGTAGCGGTGGCCACGCACTCGCCGGCAAACGGCGATTACGACAAGGTTCACGCGCAAACGCATGACGCCAACATGGCCATCCTGGACACGATGCTCGGCACCGTCCAGCACCTTACCGCCAACGGCGCCATCGCCTTAAAGCCCGGCCTCGTTATTCTGGATAAGGCCACGGCTCTCCTTGCCACGCTCGCCCTTCCCGTCTCTGGACTTCCCTCCGCGACGCCTCCGGGCAACGACGGCCTGGTGATGACTATCGTCGGAAAGACCGCGCACGCCCACACCGTCACCACGCCGGCCGACGGGATCAATGGCGCGGACGATACGGCCACGTATGCGAACGCCGGCGATTCCGTCACTCTGGCGGCCTACGGCGGCGTCTGGTATTCCGTCGGCACGCCCACCGCTGCGCTCAGCGAAGTTTAATCCTCGCCGAAGGACCTAAACCGAAGTTGTAAATCCAACACCAGGGCTTTTTGCCCGGAGGGTATAGCTGTGAAATCACGCTTACGTTTGTTTCTGGCAGTTGCAGTGCTCGCGCTGGGCGCGAGCTTTGCCGTCCATCACGCCAATGCGGTTCCATTCACTCGCCATTGGCTTGCCACCCATGCCGCTGTCCGTCCGTCACACTCGTTAACCGATGGTGGCGACAACAAGTGCGGTCCGCATCCGCGCTGCTGGCCCGGAACGACTTCACCGGTTCCACCCGAACCTCCTGTGACTCCGGCAGGGACGACCTCGCCAGTTCCACCGGAAACCTGTCCTCCGATGCCGCCCGATCAGTGCAGGTAAACCCATTCCGGCAGCGGCCCCGCTAAAAGCGCGGGGCCACGATCCAGCCGGCAATCACGCGGGGCGTCGTTCGTTGTAGCTCATAAGCTACAGCGGGCGCGCCCCGCTTTTTTTATTTCAATCCTGGAAGTCAGCAGAGTTGAGATGCATATCTCCATCCACGAAGGCGGGAAATTCCGTACCTTTAGGAATGGTCAAGTCCTTGCCGTGGACTAGAAGAAAAAGAGGCGCCGCGGGCCAGAAGACCACGGCTGTCGCAACTATTCCAACTGTCATTCCCCCGATGTGACCACCACCGTTACCACCTTTCGTAGCACGGATGGCCGCTTTCTCTCCGTCGGGAAGACGGACGAAATCCAGAGCGATCTCCAATTTCCCGCCACGAGCCATCCGTCTCTTGGGCTCCGCTTCCGTCACCGTTCCAATCGCCGTTGAACCTTTGGGAATCACAATTACGCCGCCAGCTTTCACCTCCTCGAGCACCTCGAACTCGACGTTGTCATTCAGGTGGGCATCGGACGACGATACGGTCTCGGCAATGCGCAAGCGAACGGGCGTGCTCTCCTGGAGGATGATTGGTTTGCCGACGATGGGAGGTGTAACGAAGGAGCCTGAGACCGTGGGCGGCGGTACGATTATTACTTTCGGCCTTGGGGCGCGCGGCCGAGTAGTTTCGGCGGCAGGCTTTACGCTATCCGGGTTAACCAGATTCCAGTCGTTCAATCCCTGCGCACCGGCGGCGGACGCCATGCCGAGCAAGATTGTAGCCAGCAAGAAATTTTTCATGGTTCACCCCGAAGCGAAGGAAATGCACGGTGAATGCCAAAGCGACGGTGAGTGGAGCGAGTGGACTAAGTGGCGGGACCGGGGCGGCTATTCGTCCGCCCCGTTTGTTCGCGGCGGCCAGTCAAATAAAGGGGTAGTTGGGGGTGACTGGCCGCCAAACTCTATGGCGAGGGAATTCTAGCCCAGCCCCAAAACCATGTCTGTACGGTTTTGTACGTATGTGGGGGAATCCGATCGGAGACGCAGGCCAGCTCATCGATGTCACCTGCCGGTGACGGTTATCGCTTGACCGCGCCCACGAGTAAAGCGTTAGAGCTCGGGGCCAGGATGGCCAGCGCCGCGATTCCTCTGGCGTACGGCAAACGATTTCGGGGTTACTCGAGTAAACGGGCGAGGGGTTTTGAAGGGCGTCTTAAATCGCCTCTATTCGCTACACGCAGGATTCATAGTCCTGCGCGTACCGTTGGAGTGGCTGATCGTTTGGCGCTCGCCCCGGACAGGCCGGGACTCGACGCGACTCATTCTTTATTTTATATGGGATTTACGCCTAACCGTGACTCGCCAAGACTGCCCGAAACTCGACAGAACATCTCCTAAGTCCTGCG
>PKXT01000296.1 GCA_003133505.1 Acidobacteriota bacterium | reverse complement strand
CCGAGGACCATCACGCAGGAAACCGCCACAGTGCAAAGCAGCAGCACCATGCCCATCAGCGGATCGAGCCCTGAACCCTGACCGCCCAGAATTACTGGCTGGGGATGTTGCGTGCGCCATAGGCGATTCGACAGGTACACCAGGGGAATATCCAGCGACGCGAAAATTCCGAAGATGGCTGAAAGTGTCGCGCGCCGGCCGGAGTCTTCCAGCATTCCTCGCAGCAGAAGATAAGAAATGTAGAGCAGCCAAAGGACAAACGTAGAGGTCAGCCTCGCGTCCCACGTCCACCAGATTCCCCATACTGGGCGCGCCCATAGCGGACCGGTAATGAGGCCAATCGTGCAACACGCCACTCCTGTTTCCACGGACGCAACCCCCAAAGCATCCCAACGCAGATTGCGCGTTCTCAGATATGCGATGTTGGCGACCAGCCCCACCGTAAACGCGCCGAACATGGCAATCCATGCGGGCAGGTGAAAATAGAAAATGCGCTGGACTTCATGCATGGTGGCCTCATCCGGCGCGATAAAAAGCGCGGCATAGCCAGCGGATATGAGTAGAGCGGCGATGGCGACAGTGATAGGGATACGCAGTTTCAACGAAGCATGCCTCTTATTCTTCCAGCAGATAATCCGCCAGCAGCCATGAAGCGGTAAGAAACACGATATCAAAACCGGCCAGGAACGTGAACCAGGTGCGATCCAGAGAGGGTTCCTCGGCGAAGAGCGACGCCGTTGCTCCAACGGCTGCAATAAGTAGCGGCGCGAGAATAGGCAGTAATAGCAGCGGCAGCAGCAGCTCCCGCATTCGCGCACGCGCCGATAACGCCGCAAATACTGTACCCGTAATGACCAAGCCCGCGGTTCCCAGCGCCATCACCAGTGCCAGACGCCCAGTCACCGCGCTAAGCGGCACGTTGTAAAGCACGTCGAAAATCGGCACCAAAATCAATTCGGCAAGCGAAAGGAAAATAAAGTTGGCGATCATTTTGGCCGCGAGAATGGCGAATCCAGATACGGGCGCCATGCGGAGCGCCGATAGAGTGTCGTTTACCTGCTCGCGAGCAAATGTGGGATTCAGCATAAGTGAACCGGCAAACAGGCAGGCGATCCACAACAGGCCGGGGCCCAGGCGGCGCGCCTCCGAACTGACCGGCTCGAAAGCAAAGCTAAAAAGAATAACGACAATCAGCGCGAAGACGATGGTGGTATTCAGCAGCTCGCGCGTCCTAAATTCAGCGCGGAGCTCGCGCTCCAGCATGATCAGCATCGCGCGCCCACCGGACATTTAGCCGCCCTCCTGGGGCGCTGATAGCGCTGCGAGGATTTCGCTGGGATCCCGAAAGTCTTTTTGCAGGCCACCGCCCGAAAGGCAAACAGCCCGGGTGGCTAGGGGAAGCAGTTCCCCAGGCCGGTGGGTACTCATTACAATCGTGCAGCCGGCATCCCGCAGGCGGTGCAGGGTGGCCGCAAGNNATGATGCGCCCTGACGGTCCAAGCCTGTAGCGGGCTCGTCCAATAGCAATAAGCGCGGCGAAGGAAGCAGCGCGCGCGCGATGGAAAGCCGTTGCCGCATTCCGCGCGAAAAAGTGCAGACGAGACTCATCGAACGGCTGGCCATCCCGGCGTCTGCCAGGGCCGATTCTACTCGTGCGGCAAGGTTTTCGAGTCCATAGAGCTTGCCGAAAAACGAAAGATTCTCGTGCGCGGTCAATTCGTCGTAGAGGAGCGTGTGGTGAGCGACCATCCCAACGAGACGACGCACATCACTCCCGCCGGTCCGCTCACCAGNNCCATGCGCAACAGAGTGGTCTTCCCTGCCCCATTGGGTCCCAGCAATGCCACGAATTCGCCCGGCGCGATATTCAGGGAGAATTGCCGCAGAGCAAAAAGGCGTTCATAGCGCTTGTCAACGCTGTCAAAAGCAACGCCAATCGGTGCCAAAACGCCGACAGGTGGCCGAGTGGAAGACAAGGAGGCTTTCAGTCCTGTAGAAGATCGTGCAACACTTTTTCGGCTTCGCCGCGCTGACGGACGTATTCAGCCTCGGTCAGCGTGCCGGCCTGGCGACGCAACTCAAGGCGGAACAAACGGTCTTTAATCGCGTCCAAGCTGCCCTGAACCGCGCGTTCGGTTTGTTGCATGGCTGGGGAAGTGGCTGGCGCAAACGCTGGTGGCGAAACGCCCGATAGCGCCGTGGATCCTTGCGCGAATGGTCTCGTGTTACCCGCCGAACCCGCGGAGGCTGCAACGCCCTCTCGTTCGAATGGCAGGGTGCGCCTGAGTAACATCACAGCACCCAAAGCGAAAATAGCCGCGAAACACGCGATCACGATCCATTTCACGTTATCAATGCGCGAAGGCACGATCTCGCCGGTGGGTACTGGCGCGCTGTTTTCGCCTCCTCCGCCTGCTTCGTCTCCACTTCCATTCCCGCCATTGGCAGCGGCCTCCGGCGGAGGCGCAGTGCCCGAAATGGAAATATCCACGGGATCGTTAGCCGCGACCGAATCGCGCGAATACACGTTAAATCCCTGCTCCGCTCCAGCGGGACTAAAGCCCGCGCTGAGCACCTGCATTGTTGGTGGCAAGACGATTAGCACGCGCTTAGCCGCGTAAGGCGACACCGTATGCACGGTAGCCTGATTCCCGGCATATGGCAGCGTGTACGAAACGCGAATGTTGTTCTGGCCTGGGCGAAACGGGAAATCAATACTCTGCACATTGTTCCCACGATCGATAGTTCCCTGCTGCACCGGCATGCCGCCAGGGCCCAGCGCCGAAACCTGTTGAAGCTGGCCATTGGGGGGTAAATAGAACGAGAAGGATCCGCCCGCGTGGGAAAACGTCATGGGCGGCTGGGTATGATTTTCGATGTCGTATTCCTCGCCGACAATCAACGAGCTGTCTTTAGGTTCGAAAACAAGAAAGCGAGAATCAACAGAAAACGCACGCGCGTCGTTGGTCGGTTCATAAATCTCGACGGGAATGTCGTCCTTCCCGGGCACGGCGGGCTGATGATAATTCACGCCCTTGTAGACGACCCGAATCAACATGGGGCCTACGCCAAGCTGCGGGTAAGTGAAATGATATTCGCCCTTGTCGTCCGTCTTGGTATTTTCGACGGTCTGCATCCCGCCTTGTAACTCAATCAGAATCACGTCCACTCCCACGGCAATTTTCCCCGTGGTGCCATTGGTCACCGTGCCCTTCACTGTGCCAGCGGCCGTAGTGGATGGCATCAGCACGATTGCCAGAACGACCCCAAGAACAATCCGCAATGGATTAGACATGGCGGCGCCCAGCCGCGCGAAACACAATCCGCGACCGGCCATCAGCGGTCCGCCCTACCGGCAGCCTGCCGGGTTGCGGCTGTGGGAGTTCCGCCTGTAGCGCTATCCATCTCCCCCAGCACACGGGCCGCTTCTGTTTCCATCGTCAGCTTCATTTCCTCGTAATCCTTCGCGGAAAATTTCCCCGCCCGGTATTCGAACCTCAGGTCGCGCAGGTTTTCGTAAATAGCAGCTTTACGTTCATCCAAATGTTGAAAGGGGGAAACCGGCNNGCTCCATCAGTTGGTCGAGGCGCGAGCGATGGGGCGCCTCGTGGGCCGCTCCCTCAGGCACAAAAAACACCAGGAACAGGACCACGAAGGCCAGCAAAGCGCAGGCGATACCCGTCCACATGGCTAGCTGTCTCCGGTGTTGCCCGACTCGCGCTCCACTCGAGCCATCAATTCTGGAGAAGCAATGGTCGAAGGGTCCGCCGTAGCCATGCGGCTACGCCAGCGCGCAATGGCCCTCTGTGTAATCCACAGCCCCGCTAGGGGCAAAATCACCGGCATAATCCAAACCCAGCGGTTAAACCCCTTCGCCATGGGGACAAGCAAGACCGCGGGCCCATACTCTTGCACGAAGGCCTGGATCGTCAGATCGTCGGATTGATTTTGGGCGACGCGCTCGTCCAATTCCTTGAGCATATCGTGGGAATATCGGCAACCCACGTGATTGCACTCCGTGAGCACCTGATTGCAACTGCATACGCACATCAGCCGCTTCCCCACTTGGCGCGCATGATCGGTCTGCTGGGCACTGGCCCCACTCACAATAGTGATTAATAGCAACGCAGCAAGTGCAACCCAACCAAATATGCGATTGCGAAAGCGCGGCACACCATTAGTCATTTCGCTCATAGCGCTCGTCATGCGCTTCCGCCTCCCTCGCGAGAAACGTGCGGTGCCTCTCTTGCGGTCGCCGCTAATAGCGAGCCGGGCGGAACATATCCAGGCACCCGAGCCTCGCGCAGTACCAAGACGGGCTGGCGGCTGGGCAGCAATGCCAGCAGGGTGCCCAGCATCACCACGATTCCACCGAACCAAATCCATTTCACCAGCGGTTTCAAATAGGCATGAATTACCGGCTTGTCGCTCTCCGGGCTGCGGCCCGCAAATACCACGTAGAGATCGCGTAGAGCGGTGCTGCGAATCGCGACGATCGTTCCAGTGATCTGGCTGGCCGGATAAAACCGTCGCTCGGGGTACAAGATCATCTCCGAGCGGCCATTGCGCATTACCTCAATTGTGGCCCGCTCGGCCTGATAGTTCTGCCCTTGTGTGGTGTCAAAGTTCTGACAGATCAACGTGTACGGGCCAATACTCATTTGCGAACCTGGCGGCATGTCCATTTGAACGTCGCGATTAAAGGGAGTCCCAGCGATACCAATAAAGATCAACACCATTCCGAAATGGACAATATAACCACCATAACGCCGCGTGTTCCGCATGGTTAATTGGCCTACAGAGGAAAGCAGGTTGCCGCCGCTCTTTTCCCGAATCACACGCGCGCCGCGATAAAACTCCGAAGAAATCGTCAGAGTGACAAACACCCCCAAAAAAAGGCAGGTCAGCGAATACAAATCGCGGAATCCAAAAACGAAGGCGGTTGCCGCGGCAAAGAGTCCGCCGATAACGGGCCAGGTGAAGTTGCGCCGCAGGCTTTCGAGAGACGTTCGACGCCATGCCAGTAACGGGCCAACGCCTGTAAGGAATAACAGGAAGAGTGCGATGGGGATGTTTACGCGGTTGAAAAATGGCGCCCCGACGCTAATCTTGCTGCCCTCAACCCATTCCGACAGCACGGGAAACAGTGTGCCCCAGAGAACGGCGAAGCAGGCGGCTAGCAGAACCAGATTATTAAAAAGGAAACTCGATTCGCGCGATATAATGGCGTCCAACTGGTTTTCGCTGCGCAAATAACTCCGGTTGCGCCAAAAGGCCAGTAGGCACAACGCCAGCGTCACGGATAGAAACGTCACAAACCATGGGCCAATTGTAGATTGCGCGAACGCGTGGACGGAACTGACTATGCCGGCGCGGGTGAGAAACGTCCCCATAATACACAGTAAAAATGTTGTAAAAATCAGCCATATATTCCACACCCGCATCATCCCGCGTTTCTCCTGCATCATCACCGAGTGCAGGAAGGCGGTGCCGGTAAGCCAGGGCATCAGCGAAGCGTTCTCGACGGGATCCCATCCCCAATAGCCGCCCCAACCCAGCACCGAGTAGGCCCAATGCGCGCCTAGCAAAATGCCAACGCCCAGGAAACACCATGCCACCATCGTCCAGCGGCGGGCAATATGAATCCATTTCTCCCCGGGATAGCGCCCCAGCAGCGCGGCCATCGCAAAAGCAAAGGGTACGGTAAATCCGGTGTAGCCCAGATACAGAATCGGGGGATGAATCACCATCTCCCAGTACTGCAGCAATGGGTTTAGTCCCGTTCCATCCGCGCGCGCCACTAACTGCTGCACGCCATTCGCCTGTACCGCCGCAATTACCCGGAATGGGCTGGCGGCAAAATTATTCAGCAGCAGGAAAAATGTTTGGACGGAGGCGAGTACCACGCCAGCGTAGGGCATCAATTCGGGATGCTTGCGGCGGTTGATGTACAGGGCGAGAAACGAGTAAATCGAAAGGAGCCAACTCCAAAACAGCAACGAGCCTTCCTGACCCGACCATAGCGCCGCGAATTTGTAGAACGACGGCAGATCGCGGCTGCTGTGCTCGGCCACGTAGGCCATGGAAAAATTATTGGTGAAGAACAGGTATTCAAGCGCGCCAACCGAGAGAGTAACGAGGAGAAATATCACCATCCCCGCATTTCGGGCGCTGCGCAGCAGGATCGGCTTGCGAGTGAGAATTCCGGCCGAGCCCGCGCCTATGGTGTAAACCGCCGCAATCAACGCAAGCAACAGCGCGAAGGAACCGAAAATATCCACTCTAGCGCCTTACCCTTGTGGACTGCCAGACGACAATCCAACCGGCTGCGGGGCGGTTTTCATGGTTGTGCCACCCATTGTCGAGCTGGTTGGTGAAGCAGGAGCACCGCCGTTGGGGGATGCCGCGTACTTCGAGGCGCACTTGGCTTGCACCTGTTCGGCTACGAAACGTCCATCGGGCATGGCGCGGCCTTCCACCAGTGCCTGCGCACCGTCCTTGAACGTGTCAGGCAGCGGATCATTTCCCACGTAACTCACATTCATGGTGCGGCCCTGCTCCCGCAGGATGAAATCAATGCGCCCTGGCAAGTGCTGAATCGAACCAGCCTCGACGTTCCCGCCGACTCGCATGCGCGCTTGCCGGGAACGACCTTGCAAGGACTGGAGTTCGGCAATTGTATGGTAATACGTCTTACTCTGGCTGGTTCCTACCCAGCCAAGCCATGCCAATGTGCCCAGAATGATGGCGGCGCCGATAGCGAATTTGGCGCGAACATTCATCGCGATGCTCCGTGGAATTCACACAGGATTTAACTGAGCATCTTATCATACCAGCCGAGAAGGACCCGATTGGCTGGCCGCATGCTGATGGATTAACAAACCGAAGGCGACGAAATTAGGCGTCAGATGTTGTGGGACAAACTTCTTCTTGCACTCCAAGTTTCGCCTGTAGGCAGGTTTGTAGTTCGGGGGAGAGCGAAGAAATGCTAAGGCCGGCGCTAGCCATAAATTGACAGCTCGGCACCATGCGTTCGGCATCGTCATCGGGAAGACGACATGAAACGCGGCAGTACTCGCACTCCTGGTTCCAGCAGAACCGGGCAAATAGAATTGTCTCCGGACTGATGAACTGGAAACAACGCAGTAAGGTATTCTTATCCGGAACCAGGAAGTGGCGCCCCAGAATATTGATTTCGACAAGCTTTTCGTAAGGACGAAACGTACCGCTCAAAGAATTCACCCCAAGAAGATGACCTGAATATCATGCTAGACGTGATGCGAGGAGACGGCAAGGGTCACCGCAGGATAGATGCTCAATCGTTCACTAGTGGGACGGATTGTAGCGCTGGGCGCCCGAGTCGACCCGTTCCCAATTGCTGCTGATCTCTACGAGGGGTGGATTTTCTAGGACGACGCAGCAGGGGCGGCAGCGAAAAATTGTCCCATCACGCGATACTTTTGATAGCGTTGCTCGAGCATCATTGCAACTGGAAGAACCGCCACCTGGTCCAGCGAACGGGCCAGCGCCCCGCCCAGTGATCTCGCCACCGCCAGCGGGTCCAGATGAGCGCCGCCCTCTGGCTCGGCAACAACCTCGTCAATAATCTTCATGCGAAGTAAATCCTGGGCGGTAATTTTCAAGGCCTCGGCGGCTGTTTCCGCTTTGGTGGTATCGCGCCACATGATGGAGGCGCAGCCCTCCGGCGAGATAACCGAGTAGATGGAATTCTCAAGCATTAGAATCCGGTCGCCGATGGCGATAGCCAACGCGCCTCCAGAACCGCCTTCGCCTGTAATCGTGACGATGACCGGCACTGCCAGTCGCGCCAGTTCGCGCAGGTTCCGTGCGATTGCTTCGGCCTGCCCGCGCTCCTCGGCATCAACTCCAGCATATGCTCCTGTGGTATCAATAAAGCAAAAAACGGGGCGGTTAAACTTGGCGGCAAGCTCCATCACCCGCAACGCCTTGCGATAGCCCTCCGGCTTGGCTTGGCCGAAATTGCGAGCCAGGCGTTCACGCGTATCGCGGCCTTTCTGCTGGCCCACAATCATCACTGGCCGCCCTTGGAAGCGCGCCATTCCGCAAATCATGGCCTGATCGTCGGCAAACGCGCGGTCCCCGTGCAACTCGGAAAAGTCAGTAAACAGCATTCGCACATAATCAAGCAGGTTGGGACGTTGTGGATGCCGGGAAAGCTGAGTGCGCTGCCAGGGGCCTAGGTTATTGTAGAAATCCCGTCGCAAGTCGGCCACTTCGTGGCGCAGCCGCTCCAACTCCTGATGCGTTCCACCATTGGCGGCGCGGCTCATATCGTCCATTTCGCGCTCAAGCGATTCAAGGCTTTTTTTCTGGGTCGGCAAAGGATTATCACCAAGCTCCCGCTGCTAATCTACTACCACCGCTTGATCTCCGAAAATTTCACGAACAGCTACCAGCAGCGTTTCGTCAGCTTTCACGGCGCTGGAAGCCTCCACTGTTGCGGCGTCTCCGCCAGGCTCAATCAGGTCAAAGACCACTCGGCTGCGCCCCGGCTGGCGCAGGAATATATCCCGCAGGCGATCCAGGTCGCTATTACCTAATGCCCCAAGGTGAATGCGTATGCGCAACGTGCCAGCAGCAGTTTGCACCATTTTTTCCAGTGGTCTGGCATCCTCCACCCGCACGCGCAGAGTTCGGCCAGTCTCCGGCCCTTCGCGCTCTTCCAGGGTAATCCTTCCCTTAATCATCAGGGGAATATTTTGCGCGAAGAGGGATTCCAACCGTGTAAACGTTTCGGAGAAAACCAGCAGTTCAGCCAAACCTGTGCGGTCCTGCAAAGTATAGGAGCCCCACTTCGCGCCCTTGCGACTACGCGCAACGCGAGCTTGTACAATAATACCGGCCAAAATCACATCTGAATTGTCACCACGCTCTTCCAGGGAAACCAGATCGGTGACACCCATTTCACCCAGCCTCCCCGCAAACTTATCCAACGGATGCCCGGAAATATAAAATCCCACAGTGGCGAACTCATTAGCAAGCAACTCGTGCTCGGGCCAAGCTTCCACTTCGGGCATTGTAGGCGCGGGAGATGGCTGCGCAGTCTTGCCGCCAAATAGGCCATGCTGACCAATGCTTTCGGCGTGTTGCATGCGCTGCGAACGTTCCATTGCCGAATCCAGCACGGCTATAAGCTGCGCGCGATGTGCTCCCAGCCCGTCCATGGCCCCCGAACGAACCAGGCTTTCGAGCACGCGCCTGTTCAGCAGATGGCTATCCACGTTGTCGCAAAATTCAAAAAGCGTGTGAAAGCGGCTCAACTTTTCGCGGGCCTGCAATATTCCGCGTACGGTGTTTTCACCGACATTCTTGACGGACCGCAATCCGAAGCGAATGGCGTCCCCCACCGGGGTAAAATCCACGTCGCTGGTATTCACATCCGGCGGCAGGACGGTTATTCCCATTCCCCGCGCCTCGTGAATGTACTTCACCACTTTGTCATTCTTGCCGGTTTCGCAAGTCAGCAGCGCGGCCATAAACTCGACAGGATAATGCACCTTCAGATATGCCGTTTGATAGGCCAGCAAAGCATAGGCACAGGAGTGGGCCTTGGGGAATCCATAGCCGGCAAATTCCTCCATCAGGTCAAAAATACGCTCGGCCTTTTTTGCAGGAACCTTTCGCGCCTGACATCCGGTGAGAAATTTTTGCCGTTGCGCTGCCATCTCGGCTGGCTTCTTCTTCCCCATGGCCCGGCGTAAAATATCGGCTTCTCCGAGCGAGAAACCCGCCAGGCGATTGGCGATCTGCATCACGTGTTCCTGATAAATAATTACCCCGCAAGTCTCTTCCAGAATTTCCTTCAATTCTGGCAAATCGTAGGTAACTTTCTTGCGGCCATGCTTGCGGGCGATGAAATCATCGGTCATACCGCCTTGAATGGGACCAGGGCGGTAAAGTGCATTCAGCGCCGTCAGGTCTTCAATTCGGGTTGGCTGATAGCGGCGTAAAATATCTCTCATGCCTTGGGATTCAAACTGGAAAATGGCGGTCGTATCAGCGCGTCCGAAAAGCGCGTAGGTGGCCGGATCGTCGAGGGGAAGCTGGGCGAGATCCAGTTTCACACCACGATTCTGCTGAATCATACGCACTGCGTCGTCGAGCACGGTGAGCGTCGTCAGACCAAGGAAATCCATCTTCAGCAAACCCAGGCGCTCCAACGCGTTCATGTCGTACTGGGTCATCACTTCATCGCGGTTGCTCTTGTATAACGGCACGATTTCCGTCAGAGGCCGAGGCGAAATGACCACGCCAGCCGCGTGCGTGGACGCATGGCGCGCCATCCCCTCCAGGCGCAACGCAATTTCCACCACCTCCTTTACACGCGGATCTTTTTGACGAGCGGCTTCCAGCTGCGGCGATTCCTTGAGCGCCTTCTCGAGCGTGATATTGAGCTGGTTAGGAATCATTTTCGCAAGCTTATCCACTTCTCCGTAAGGCACGTCCAGCGCACGGCCCACGTCCTTGAGGGCGGCCTTGGCCGCCATTGTTCCAAAGGTGATGATTTGGGCCACGTTGGCGCTCCCATATTTCCCGCGGACGTATTCAATTACTTCGCCGCGCCGCCTCATGCAAAAATCAATATCAATATCCGGCATGGATACGCGTTCGGGATTCAAAAATCGTTCAAAAAACAGGCCGTATTGGAGCGGGTCCACATCGGTGATTCGCAACGAATAGCTGACCAGGCTGCCCGCTGCAGAACCGCGCCCCGGCCCCACCGGCACGCCTTGCGCGCGCGCGTAGTGAATAAAATCCCACACAATCAGGAAATAGCCCGCATAGTTCATTTTCTGTACCATGCGGATTTCATCGGTCAGGCGCTGCTCATATTCGGCAAGCGGTTTTCGCAGAGTTCCCAAACGCTGCATTTCCTCAAGCTGAGGGATCCGCGTGATAAAACCGTCGCGCACCGTCTGCTCGAAATAGCTATTGGCGGTATGGCCATCTGGCACTGAGAATTCGGGGAACGGGTTGGTGACCTTCTCCAGCTTCAGGTTGCATCGGTCCGCAATGGCTAGCGTCCGTTCCAACGCTTCGGGTAGCTCTCCAAATACCTTGGCCATTTCTTCGGCGGTCTTGAAGTAAAACTGCTCAGTGGCGAACCGCATGCGGTTGGCGTCACCCATGGTCTTGCCCGTCTGGATGCACAGCAGCACTTCCTGGGCATGAGCGTCTTCATGGGTCAGGTAGTGGCAATCGTTGGTGGCTACCAGGGGAATTCCCGTGGCGCGCGATAGCGCAACCAGATCGCGGTTTACCCGTTTGTCAACCTCCAGGTCCTGGTCTTGCACTTCGAGGAAAAAATTGCCCTTCCCAAAAATATCCTGCAACCGGCCAGCGGAATTACGGGCCTGCTCGGTGCGTTCTCCGAGTACATGGTCGGTGACTTCTCCGCGGAGGCATGCCGAAAGCGCAATCAGGCCGCCGCTATGCTTGGCCAGCAGATCATGATCCACGCGGGGCTTGTAATAAAAACCATCCAGGTACCCAGTGGAAACGAGCTTTATCAGGTTGCGGTAGCCTTCGTCATCCTCGCAAAGCAGCACCAGGTGATTAGAGCGCTCCACATCGCCACCCCGAGCGGTATGCCCGTCGGGGGCAACGTACACTTCGCAGCCAATAATCGGCTTCACTCCACGCGTGGTGGCCTCATGATGAAAATTTGCCGCCGCGAAGAGGTTTCCATGATCGGTGACAGCCACGGCGGGCATTTTCCGGCGTGCCGCTTCGTCCAGTACTTCACTGATATCGCATGCGCCATCCAACAAGGAATAATCAGTATGGAGATGCAGATGCACAAAATTGGGAGACGTCATTTCAATCTCATTTTAATCGAGCTCGCAAACAAAGGCAGCCCAGGGCAACATCAATCAGATTCCATTCGCGGGAAAATCCCGCGCCAGAAATGAATCATCGCCGTTTCCCGCCGCGTTTTTTGCCACCGTATGTTTTCTTATGTTTCCTCTTGACCTTCACCATACGTTGGCTTTGCTTTCGCGCGGATCGCTTGGCGTCACGTCGTTTGGGTGGCGCAACTTCTCGTGTAAGTTTTGTCCTTTTGCGTTCCTTTCTCTGTTTCTTTTTAGGCTTCCTTCTGTGCCCAGCCGCGGAGCCACCACCACTTCCACTTTTCCTTTCTGAGGGAAGCTTCGCAGTTCCAATTCTAGATCCGATTCTCGTCTTTACGGGTTGCGCGGGGACGCTCTCTTTGGGCGTGGGAGCGGCAGGGTCCTCCACGCTCTTGTCTTTACGCCGGCCTTTGTCCGGCTTGGGTTTCTTGGATGGTTCATCTTTGATGCCCGCGAGTTTCTTTAGAATTTTCGGGCGCTCTTCCGGATCGCGGGCCCGACCCCGCAATTGCATAACGAAGAATTTTTCAATCACCTCGTCAAACTTCGGTCCGCTTGGCACACCCAAAGCACTCAACTCCGACACCGGCAAATTCAAACGCAAAGGATGCCATTTGGTCAGATAATTTCGGATACGCATCGCCGCACCGGAGGTGGACCATTCCGTCAAGACGAAGGCAATCACCGTTGGAGAAGTTCGCACCAGAAGCCGGTAGGCTTCCTCGGGGGCTTCCATCTTGCGGCTTTGAAGCAGGTTCCGGAACCTATAGGCTTCAGAAGGAACTTCGTCCGTTACCTTGCTCTCGGTCGCGGAAAACCCCCAGTGTTTCATCGCCTCGGCCCGTTCGCGCGATGGAAGGCGCGCCATCAGATAATGCACTACGGTGGCGAATAATCGCGGGCGAATGCCTGAGCCCGACATGGCCTCCCGTGCTTTGGCCAGCCTTGCGAAGTCTTCCAGATTTGGCTTGCGGCGGCCCAGAGATGGAAAGAGCGATCCCAGCAGCTTACGGCTATCCCATGCCTTAAGGATCGCGCCCGGATTTTCCTCGCGACAAAGCTGACGTACCAAAAGACCAGCTGCCCCTCCGTCGATGGATTCCTGCAATTCGCGGGAAATCGCCAGATCAAACCATTCCGAGGTGCGCTGCTCCAGCTTCAATCCCAGCCTGGCGCAATAGAAAAGCGCGCGCAAGAGCCGCACCGGCTGATTGGTGAAGGAATGAATGGAGAGCGAACGTATTTCCTTGCGCTCAAGGTCAGCCAGGCCGTTCATCGGATCCAGCAAAAGACCGCGCGAGGCCTGGTTCAGCGAGATAGCAATCGCGTTCACCGAAAAATCGCGGCGCCGTAAATCATCGGTGATACTGGCCCAGCGGACTTCAGGCTTGCCGCCAGGGGCACTGTAAAAATCCTCCCTTGACTCTTCAATTGATCCATCCACGTCACCCGCAAAAACGAATTCAGAATGGCGCTTTTTTTCGTCGTCGTAAACAATTCGCGCGCCGCCTTTCTCAAGTTCGCGGACCATCCGCGAGGGATTCCCCTCCACCGTAAAATCGAGATCCCGAATGGCCATTCCCGATATCAGATCACGCACCGCGCCGCCGGTAAGGTACACGTTGAGCTGCATTTCCTGGCTCAACTCTTGTACCCGAATCATTACCGCTCGCTGTTCCGGCAAAAGCCGGCTTTCCAGCTGGTACATGTAATCAGGCATTCGTCACCGCCTCCTTGGTCTTCTCGTCCTTGCCAAACGACGCTGTCATGGCCGATTTACGAACGCGGATGGTGCGCGTCATATATCTGCCTCAAGCGTTCCTGCACCACGTGAGTATAAATTTGGGTTGTCGAGATATCGGCATGGCCCAGCATCATCTGCACGGACCTCAAGTCCGCGCCACCCTCCAGCAAATGCGTAGCGAAGCTATGCCGAAGCTGGTGCGGAGTCAATTCACGGCGGAGCCCGGCGCTTCGCCCATAAATCTTCAGCAATTGCCAGAAACGCATGCGCGACATGAACTGACCTCTGCGACTCACAAACAGGTGAGGCGAGCTGCGACCACGCATTAGTTGAGGCCGCGCATCGCGCAAATAACGTTGTACGGCGTGAATCGCGACCTGGCCCGCTGGCACCAGCCGTTCTTTGTCTCCTTTTCCAATGCAACGCAGGAAACCGGCATCCATATTCAGGTCCTTGATATTAAGATTCACCAGTTCAGAGACTCTCAACCCCGTTGAATACAGGAGTTCGATCATGGCCCGGTCGCGCAACCCCTCCGGAGTACCTATGTCTGGCTGGGCCAGCAGTTTTTCCGTTTCGGTCACGCTCAGATGCGTGGGCAGTCTCTGACGGAAGCGCGGCGATTCCACATTCATCGCCGGATCCTCCGCAATCAATCCCTCGGACACCGCGAAACGGAGGAGATGCCGCAAGCTCACCAGATGGCGAGCGACCGAGCGGCTGTCCAGCTTCAGCCTGTACAGCATGGTCAGGTACTCCACAACGTCATCACTGCGAAGTTGCGCCAGCTTTAATTTATGCTGCTCCGCAAAAACCGCGAATTTCCGCAAATCACCGGCATAGGACTTTATGGTTAAAGGAGCTAGGCCTTTTTCGACCCGCAGGTAGCTTAAAAATGAACGAATAAGATTTTCCATTCGCTCTCGAACGCTTTAGCCTTCCAACAATATCTGAACTTCCGGTTCCGTGCGGCGATGGCGCAGTATTGCAATTACCTCGTGAATCTCCTCGCATCGCAGCAGCCAGCTTGCCCCCAGAAAAACCGCGATGGCGCCTCCAATGACCGCCGAAAGCTCCGCCGAGCGGATCACAAATGGCCGGCCGCCTCCCGCCGTGAGGAAATGGAGCATA
>PKXT01000137.1 GCA_003133505.1 Acidobacteriota bacterium | reverse complement strand
CCTCATTTCAAGCGATTTCTCATACATCTCTCGTCCCCCCCTCCTTCCTTCGACCTGTTTGCTTACCATGCTGGGGCGCCCTATCTGCTCGGCAGTGGCAGCGCCGCAATCCGCCGCAACATCTCGCCAACCACGACCTTGTGGTTTTGAGGGTGGAGACTGGCACAGCCAGACCCTCTACTTTGGGAGATTCCGACCATGTGCGAGTCGGTGATCAGATCGTGGTCGTGGGTAATCCTGAGGGGCTGGAACAGACCGTTTCAAACGGACTGGTGAGCGGAATACGCGAATTGATCACCGAAAGCTCTTTCAGATTTCAGCGCCAATCTCAGAGGGGAGCAGCGGCAGTCCCGTGTTCAATGATCGCGGTGAGGTGATTGGCGTGGTGGTATCTTCCCTTTAGNNCAAAACCTCAATTTCGCCGTTACGATCAATTACGCAAAGCCACTGCTAACTTCTGCAAAGGTGGAATCGATCTCCTCTCTTCCGAGGGGAATGCACTCTCCGGCGGAGCCGGTAAGCGGTGCGAGCGACAACGCAGTCGCAGGCCCAACGAAGTTAGCGGCTCAGACCATGAGCAGGATTGCGGGCGAAATAAGGGTTTGTGAGCGATCGACAACGATTCATTCGACAACAGACAGGAAGCTGCCATACATTGAATACCGCGACGGTCCTCCAACGGACGTGCGCGTTGACGTGCAACCGAGCGATTCTCTCGTCGCTTCGTTTCAAGGCATCGTCGAATTTTCCACCCATTCTGGCGGTTCTCGATATGCGACGCCGGAGAGGGCTGCCTCCGCCCCTGACGGGGTGAGTGCTTCCTCATTATTTGGAGGATCGGATGGATTCGCCATCGCTATTTTATCGAATCAACGGTTCAGAAGCTCAACTCGCTGATACGTCACCACTTAATTGGGATCATTTGGGTAGGGCTGCCTCGTCCGGCAGGTCACAGGAGCGCGGCCAAGCACACGAGGCTACGAATTACCAAACGAACCCACCGCGTGGCCCTCGGCGTGAAGAGCCACATTTGCGGTTACCGGTGCGGAAACTTGCTCGCCCAGTCTTATCCATTGCAGTCGCTCAAGCTGGTTCGTGGCCCGGTAAAGCTTGTTTTCTATGGCCGATTCGTAGCGCTGGAATGTGCCCGCGAGCGCTTCAACTGTATGAAGTTCCATCATTGCCGGTAACCCTGGAAATCTCTCCCGGCGGCTTTGGTAGAAATTCCATGAAATGATCCCGGCCGGCACTGGCGGCGGGTTGAGCACGCCCGTAATGAATTCGGCCTCCATGCGCGCAATGCGCCGCAACCTCATCATGGCCAGTGCGATACGCTCCACAAGGAACGTTTCAATATCGCCAGCGGGCTGATGGGCCTCGTTCAGGCGTTCGAGCAGGGCCGTATAAGCTTCGGCATCATCCAGTTCGGTAATGCCTTGGGCCAGCAATCCGTGTTTGGTAGCATTCAATCGGGTCGAAGTTGTGTCTTTTGGCCAGTTGCCTTCTGTGCATTTTGCCGGTTCGCTTCCAGCTGCTCAGTGCTAATGGTGTCACTCATGTCCCCTCGCTTGTGTAACGTGCATCGTACTGCTTAAAGGGGAGAAACATGAAATTAACTCGTCAAGTTACGCGCATAGGGCGAATTGCCGCCGTTTTTGCCGCGGGATTCCTGCTTCCATCGGCTTTCGCGGCGCAAAATCCCGTTGATTCCGGTCAAGCCGTTCCTGCCAGAGTTGCATCGTCCAAAGTGACGCCATCTCCAGTGATTACGGTAATTTACAATTTTGGTAGCAATTCAGGGGACCCGCAAATGCCTATCCGGGCGGATGTCATCGCCCAGGGGCACGATGGCAAACTTTACAGCTCATCCGACTCGGGCGGAGCCTTCATCGCCGGAACGGATTTCAACATCACACTCACGGGAACCGTGAGCGTTTTACACAGCTTTGACCGAACCGACGGGAGCGATATTTATAGCGGTCGACCTTGGGCAGCGATGGGAATTTTTATGGCGTAACGAATGCCGGGGCTACATTCGGATACGGAAGCGTATACAAGATAACATCAAGCGGCACCTTCACATCTCTGTACAGTTTCACGGGAGGTAGCGATGGCGGTTATCCCGAGGGCCAACTGATTTAGGGCACGGACGGCAACTTCTATGGAACCACATCGGGACTCGGAGCAATTGCCAGCACGATGTTCAAGATCACCCCAGCCGGAACGCTAACCACTCTTTATACGTTTAGTTCAACGGAAGGCCAATATATCCAGGCTGGTCTGGTCCTCGGGGCTGACGGAGACTTCTACGGCGGCTCCAATTTAGGCCTCCGCGAAGATTGGAAAGTCGGCTGGCATTCTGGGCCAGGGCTTCAGCAATTCTTCAGTGGTGAAGTTTGGCGGAGTGCAGGCTACCGCTGTCATGCGAACGGGCACAACCTACCTCAGCGCTACGGTTCCTGCCGGCGCGCTCACCGCTCCGGTCACAGTGACCACTGGCACAACTATGCTGACCACCCCGCAAACGCTTAAAGTCACGCCCGTAATCCTTAGTTTCACCCCGCCAGCGGCCCGGTCGGAATGCCCGTAATGATTACTGGCTCAGGGCTGACCCAGGCAACCCAGGTCACGTTCAATAATACCGTGGCCACTTTCACCGTGAGTTCCGATACCCAGGTGACAGCGACGGTGCCAACCGGCGCAACCACCGGCAAAATTGCCGTGGTTACGACGGGAGGAACAGCAAAAAGCACCACCAGCTTCACGGTGAATTAGCGCCCATCATCGGTAACAGTCGAGTTGACAACGCAGGGCCGGCTTTCAAGCAGCGGGCCTCCTGCAATGCCCTCTGGTCGAATGCCCGATATCTGATCCCCAAATGCGGTGCGGTGCGTTTTTGTGAAGTGTCTTCTGACGTAACTTGCCTGGAGAACTGAGTCAATCAACACCAATTTGACCCCGGATAGCGCCTCGACGCGTCGTGTTGCAGCCAAGCGTGGCCGCTGGCGCATAGGACGCCGCGACCCTCTGTGTAATCAAAAAGTAAATTAGCAATTCATAAATCCCTTGACTTCACTGCGGGTGCGTATAGAATGGCGCAATTCCGGGATGGCGGAATGCAATTCCGGCAAGGGAGGATGGGAAACTATGCTGTTGAAAGGGTTGGGAATATCGGGAATTTTGTTGGCGTTCGGCGTATTGCCTGCTCTCGCCCAGGCGCCCAGCGGGAGAGTTTCACCGCTGATCACGCCAGTCGTGTCCATGCATCAGGCCCATCCGATGATATTTTATGGATTGCGCCCCGACGGCATGATCGAAAGCAACAACTGGAGCGGCTATGCGGTGACTGGCTCTTCGTTCACCAACGCCCAGGCCTCATGGACGGTCCCATCGGTCAATTGCACCACCACCCCAAATACCTACGCTGCGTTCTGGGTCGGCCTCGACGGATACACCTCCTCCACCGTGGAACAGACAGGAACGGATTCCGACTGTGATGGCAAAAGTCCCACGTATTACGCCTGGTACGAATTTTATCCGGCGGGCTCCATTCTCATCTCCAGTGTCCCGGTTTCCCCCGGCAACCAAATGTCCGCGGCCGTAACCTACAGCGGCTCCGAGTTCACCATCAAGATCACCAATGAGTCCACGGGAAAGACCTACAGCAAGAGCTCCAAGGTCTCCGGCGCGAAACGGTCCTCCGCCGAATGGATTGCGGAGGCGCCATGCTGCACCAACCGGGGAGGGATACTGCCTCTCGCCGATTTCGGCGTCGTCAATCTGGGCGCGGATTACACCGGCATCAGCGGCACCAATTACGCCACCGATACCTCCACTTCCGGGCCGATCAGTGATTTCGGCAGCAGCGACATCGAAGAAATCACCATGGTCAGCACCAGAGGCGTGGACGAAGCCGTACCGTCCGGCCTTACCGGCGATGGCACCAGCTTCACCGTGACTTGGAAATCGGAGTAACCCGAGCGGGCGGCGGGCGGCAACAACTTCAGTGTCGCCGAATGCGCGAAGTAATGCAGGNNGTAATGCAGGCGGCTTCGCTGTTGCTTGGAAATCGAAGTAACATTTGTGGGCGGCACAACGGTGTGCGCCCTATTCTTCAGGCTGAAAAAGCAATTCCCTATAGTCGTGGGCGGCTCGCGGCAGTCAAATAAATCTTATAGCATCGAATGGCGCCAAGCCGACTGCTGGCTCATCTTTGGGGAATGCCGCTGCCATCTTTGGAGCCGGACTCAAAGCGGTAGTTTCTCTTAACTAATGCATATGACTAACTTTAGCCGCGGNNGTAAGGCTTAGAAGCCGAAAGTAGTTTGAAGATAAATGAGGCGGCTGGCGGAATTGGAAGAAAAAGGCCCTCCTGCAAGCGCATTAGCTTGTCCGAAAAGAGGCGAGCCGACAATGCCCACCGGGGGTGCCAGGTTCACGTAGTTAAAAATATTGCGCGCGTTTACACTGAACGTAAGGTTGTAGCGGTGAGGCGTGGCCGCGCCCAGTCCGCCCATCATGCCGCCTCCACCAAAACCACCGGCTCCGCCGCCGTGTGCTGCGGCGCTGTGTCCTCCTTCTCCCCCACTTCCGCCAGATCCACCATTGGGACCACTTGNNCACTTTGCCAAAACCAAAGGTCTTGCTGACACGCAAATTTAACGTGAACTGCGGCGAACCCGTGCCGAAATTGATGGGCACCAGCGTTTCGCCCGGCTCTGGAACTGTATCGAAGGAGCCCAGCGGTGTCACGACCACATTCGCGGGATTCGAAAGGGGACTCGCAAACGCCGGCCGCTGATTGAATATCGAACTCCCGATCAAGTCCTGCCCAATGGTCACGTTGTAGGGGTGCCCCGAGCTGGCCACCAGAAACGGACTCACGCGAAAAGCATATGGCAGCGAGAACGTGCCCCCCAGGAAAACACGATTGCGAACATCGAACGCCGCGCGCCCATAATCCTGCTGCAAATTGTATGGATTGGAAGGGAAAGAACTNNAACTCGCTCCCGCGGTATTGCTATTCGCGTAGTTCAGCGCGTAATAGCCGAAGAGCGAATATTTCGCGCCAGCGCGAATATTGAAATTGGCGATGAGCTCGTTTTGGCGATAAATTCCGCCAGATTGATATTGGTAGATGTTTCCCACATTGCCGTAAGGCCGGACTCCGCTTTCCGGATTCATTGGATTGTACGTCCCCGGCAGCGGAGTATTGATGCTGTTGGTGAGCAATTGATCGAATCCGCGCGAATTCAGATACGAAACCGACATCGTTGCTTTCTTGGAGATTTGCCGGTCGACCGTGAGCGCGGTCTGCAATATGCCGGGCGCATGCAGGTTTGGGTTGATCGAATAAGTAGTCGGTAGCGCGTTCGGAAGCGTGTCCGTCGGTGGGATGGTGGGGAAGAACTCCGGATTCGTGACGACGAACTCCTGTTGATTCACTCCATTCAGCCGGTCGGCTTGCAGCACAAGATCGTCCGTAAACCGATCGTAAAAGATCCCCGTTCCCGCGCGAAGTACGGTCTTTTTGTTCAAGCCCCACGCAACGGACAAACGTGGCGCCCAATCGGCGTGATCGCTGATGTCCGTCTGCGATTCAAAGCGAAGACCGCCGCTAATCGTCAGATTTTTTCGTATGCTCCAGTCGTCCTGTATATACAGCCCCGCGTCGAACATTCCCGCCTGCACGGCGGGCGTTCCGGCCGTTATCGAAAACTGACTTGCTCCGCCGCCCATCGCGCGAATTTCCGCGGGCGTCAATCCCGCGGCCAGGCCCTGCTCGGTAATTTGATAAGCAAGAATCGAGGGAAATGTGAATTGACCGTTGAAGCCGGGCGTAGCGGAGTTATCGTCATCCACTCCACGCAGGCGCGCCCCAAATTTCAATGAATGTTTGCCTAATGCCATGGAAGTGTAATTTTGCAGTTCGTAGTGGTTGGTGTGATCGACGTTGGTTCCCAGATTGTTGCCCCCTCCGATAAATCCGCCCAGCACATTCACAGCGGCATCGAAATTCTGCGGGTCCTGATTGGTGGTGTCGTGAATATATTGAAAGCGCGTTTCGTTCACCACTTTTGAACTCAGCACTTGCGTGTCGCTAATCTGCAGGGTCTGCTCGGTGGAAAGCACATTATAGGCCTGCGACGGCAAAGCAAACGGGCCAACCCCCTCATTCATTTCGTTGTCGCGATAGTATTGATAGCGCACAGTCAGCGTATTGTTCTTGCTGAGCTGGTAATCGAGTCGTGGACTAATATTTGTCCTCGTCTTTGGGTTGGGCACAGAAGCGCTGTAGTTTATGATGTTGAAGTTTTGATCGAGTGTTACGGCGTTCACCACGCCTATGTCATTTATGTCCCGGCGTTGCACGCTGACGAAAAAGGACGCATTTTTGCTCAGCGGACCACCCCCGCTGCCGTTGTAAAGTACGGAATCGTAGCCCGGCTCTGTGCCCGCAAATGGATTGCGCGAGTTGAAAGAGGAATCATTTCCGCTCACTTCCGCCTGGGCGTGAAACTGGTCCGTCCCAGGCTTCGTAAAAACCTCAATCCGGCCGTAACCGAGCTTGTCGTATTCCGCGGAGAACGGATTCTGGTTAATGCGAATTTCGCGGATGGAAGATTTTGGGGGAAGCTGTCCGGCGGTGAAACCGTCAATGTAAATCTGCCCGCCGTTTGGGCCAGCCCCGGGACCGGCTAGCGCTTCGAGGTCTGCCTCCAGTTCATCGGGATCATCCGGCAGAGCGTCCAAATCTTCGCCTTTGAGCACAATAGCACCCGCGTTATTTTCCGGGCTTACGTCCACCTGTGGCGTTTCCGCCGACACAACAACTTTTTGTTCCTGGATTTCGATATCCAGGCTGATAGCGAGCGTTTGAACCTGGCCTTCGTGAATAGCGACGTTGTCATTTTCATATTCGGCAAAGCCGGGAGCGATGGCTTGCACCGTGTACTTGCCCGCGGCCAGCCCTTTTACGCTGTATTCGCCATTGCTGTTGGTGATGGATTTCATCGGGCCGGCGGGTGCCATGACCGTCACCGTTGCGCCCGGAACGGATGCCCCGGAAGGGTCGCTAACCTGGCCACGCAATGTGCCCGTGCCCGCGCCGGGAGTCTGAGCCATTGATGTTAGCGCCCACAGTACGCATAGCAACGCTACGATAAAACGCTGAGCGCAGCGTCCTCGTTGATTGAAAATCATTTGTCCCCTGAAAGAGAAATTTATGCGCATCAAGATTAAGGAGCCCCCGAGTCGCCTTCGTTAGTTGATGAACCCAGGTTCCAGGGTGAGAGAGTCGTAGCCTGCCCCCCACCCGGCGAAGCTGTCAGCAGAGGTTCGACTCCGCCTAGGATCGTAATGGCAGTGACTTCTCCGGGCGCCAAACCTTCGGTGGATACAATCATCACCGCGTCGCCTTTGTGAAAATCTGCAATCGGCGAGGACGGCATGTGGCTCAGTATTTGTTGGAGGTCCATCGGCCCATTCTGCCGCGCCCCGCGATTTAGCGCCGAGCCGGGTCCCGATCCCGCCTCTGGCCCGCTATTTCCTGTTGCACGCGTTTGCGCAGGGGAAGATGCCTGTCCCGTAGTGGGTGANNACGACTTGAGACGCATGGCAATTCGCTGGGCTATTTCAGCAGGGAGTATGCGCAGTTGTGAGTCGCTAGAAATTTTTACCAGCACAGGTTTTTTTGTTGCCAGGTCCATTATCTGGAGGGTGGGGCCGGAAGCGCCAACGGAAACGATTGTGCCCGCAATGTTGCGGAAGGACCCGAATACGATTTCGATAGCATTAAATTCGGCCCCGCCATCAGCGAGTTTTCCGCGCGCCCGCAGTTGATCGCCGGGCTTGATCTGCCCCATGGTGCTTAGCTTCGCATCGCTGAATTTCACTGAGTCGGGCGCATAGCGGCGAACGATTGCTTTCTTCCCAGCTTGCACCGAAATTTTGCGGCTCCCGCCAGGCGCTGCAATGGAGACGGTAACGATTCCGGCTGCCGGATCAACCGCTTCCACCAGGCCCCCAACGCCGTGCTGCCATTCCTGGCCCTCCTGCTGGCGCTTGGCTTCCACGTCTGAACTTTTCATGACCACGATAATTGTCGCCGAAACCGATTTGCCTCCGTCTGCGGTCTTCCCAAACACCAGTATCCGGTCGCCTGTCTGCAAATCCTGGAGGTGAATGGGCGTCGCGCCTTTCAGATCTTTCTGCCCAGGACTGATTTGAAGGACGCGCGCCGATTCTTGGGCCTCTACCTTTGTTACATCGCCCGCATCGGACGTGAGCACAATTGTGCTTTCCGTTATGCTCTTGATCGTACCCACGGGTTTAACGGTCTGGCTTTGCGCCGCGGGTTGGTTCTGCCGGAGTGACGCGTCTGCAACACGGCCGGGTAGTGACATGACGCCAGGGCGTGCCACGACGGAGATGGGAGCGATGATCCACCCGCCCCAGATAAGACAAACAGTGAGCGCCAGATTTCTTTCGGTCCTAAAATTCATGCACACCCGCTTGTTCTCAATGTATTCCAGTTAGCTATGCAAAAAGTTCCGCTTAAGATGATTCGGCGGATAGCGCGAAGATCACATGCATTTCCGCCACGAAATACACACCATCTACATTAGGTAGACGGCGATGCCGCCAGCCCGGTTGCAATCCGCGCCAGCGATCATACGAAAGATGTCTGACGGCCTTGAAATTGAAATTGCAAACCGCATCATTCCAGCGGATGCACGACAAATGAGGCGCTAAGATCGTTTCAATTTCCGAATGCAAGTTTTACCTGAGAATTGTGGTAAATTTAAGAAGGAGTGTTTTTTCCCAGGAGACCCGGTAGCCGAAAATCCAAGCTCTACTATGCCCGGAACAGTCGAAAAATCATCAAGTCTCCTCAATGCGGACCGATTCTCGTAGCGATGATTAACCGTTATTCCACTCTCCCAACAAACGTCGAATAAGAACGATTTGGCCAATTGTATAGGCATTGTGATCAGCCAGGATCAATGCTTCCCGCAGGATCGTCTGTCCATCGCCCCATGGAATTTTTGCGAAGAGATCGGTCTTAGCGCTTAGAACGAGTCTCCGCATGGCTTCGAGATCGCGCTGGAAGGATCGGACGGACTTGCTCCATGCTGACGCGTTCTGTGGCTTCGCGCTTTGCGGCCAGTAGCCCACCGGCCATTTGGGAGACACGTATTTTGGATTGCGGCAGAATTCCAAAATATCCCACTGCGCAATACGCATATGTTCCACTAACTCCCATGCGGAATGTGGGGCGCCCTCCGGTCTTGCACCCCTCAGTTCTGCCGGTACGCCGGTGGCGGATTGCTTAAAATCGGCATGCGCGCCTTTCCCGGAAAGGAGATCAGCAATGTGCCGACGCAAAGCTTTATCGTCCACTTGGTTCTCTCCCATTGATGTCTCTCCAATTTGTTGATCTGGAAATCCGCCGACTTTTCCCTAAGCGGCAGTAGGTTTGGATAGCAACATGTCCTGAAATAATTCGATCCTATTTCACTCGGGATCGCCAATCCACGCAAAGTGGCCGTAGTCGTACTCTTCGCTCCTTTCGATATTTACACTGCGGGACTGCAGATGGCCGATGATCTTCTTCAAGTCTCCCACGCGATAATTCACTTCGAATGAATGATCATTTCCGGATGACGGCGATTTTCGTGGGAGAATGGCCCACACAGTTCTCGTCGCTCCAGCTCCAATCGGATCCTGGTGCAAAAATTCGTGGTAATACCCAAACTCGCTATACTGATATTCGATCCCCAGATGTTCGCGATACCATTCCGCCAGCCGCTGAGGATCGCTCGAGTAGATGAAAAGTCCGCCAATATCCACCGCCAGGTCCATCGGCAAAGCTCCGTTAACTGAATTCGAGTTCGACTTCGCGCCACTGTAGCAGGAATTAGCCTTATTTCCGAGAGGACTGTTTATGTGTGAGCCGCGTATTTGGTGCGACGATATCCCTTCTTCAATTGCAACCCGTTGACGCGCGCGCGCGCGCGTGGATATAGTGGGCGCACCCTCGGCGCTTATGCGCCGTGTCGGCATAGGAATGCTCATAGCGGTACGAGCGGTTACATGAATGAAAAGCTGATCCGCGAATTACAGGCGCTGCTCGGAACGGAACATGTGCTTCACTCCGAGCACGAACTGCGCCTCTACGAATATGACGGCTCCATCGAAACGGCGCGCCCTGAGGCCGTAGTGTTTCCCGGCGATACAGCCGACGTAGTGCGCATAGTGAAATTCGCCAATCGCCGCGATATCC
>PKXT01000024.1 GCA_003133505.1 Acidobacteriota bacterium | reverse complement strand
ACCTCGCCATTGCCGTGCGGAGAAAACTGCACCATGTCTTGGCTTCGTTGGGAGCGGAGACGAAATCAGGACTCGTGGGAATTTCAGATATCGCTCTTTTTGCGCGCATTTCGCAGAATTTCGCGGCAACATGCGGAACGGAGAAAAAGCGGAAGACTTGATGGCGGAGAGGGGGGGATTCGNNGGCCACTCCAGCACCTCTCCGTAAAAAACACGTGGCCGCCTTGCTCAGTATAGCATTTCTTGGAATGTTACCTGTCAGCGGGGATCATTGCAGTCATTGCGAAGGTAGGTCGGCGATTGCCCAGAATTTCACGTCCCGTGTCAGGTATTAGGAACATCAGCCTTAATTAATCGCTCTGATTAGTGGGCATGCTTTTCGTGCTCCTCCATCTCATCCGCGGGGCTGACTGGATTCAATCGTTGCATATCTTTTTTTTCTTCCGCGGTTAGCTGGGGCAGGTGGCGAATGAAGGTCACCAGTTTCCAGGTGTCCGCGTCGCTGTGTATTGGGCCCCAAGCCGGCATGCCGGTGAGACCAACCCCGTTTTGAATGATGTAATGAATTTCCCCGTCTGTCAGGTTCTGCGTTGAGGATTGCCGCATGTCCGGGACCTTTGGATAAAAATTTGGCCCCATTTCGGTGTTTCCGCTGCCGTCATTGGCATGGCAGGTCGAGCAGTGATCCGCGAAATGCTCGCGCGCTTCTTTCAAAACCTCCGGAGTCGCTGGAAACGGGTTTGTGGCGTTCCGCTCGGAGTCGGGAATGGCGAGATTGCGCATCGACCGCGCCATAAACGCCTCCATCAACGACGGGGTGCCTCGCGCGCTAAAGCCGCGGCGCATGGTTACCCATCCGAAAACGACCGCGCCGCCAAGGATCACAATCATCACAAGAAGAGCAGTGGTGCGTTTTTGCATCTGCTTACCTGCCTTTTGATCCCGCATCTGATTCAAGACGCATATCCATTCCTCGCGCGGGCTGATTGATTGCGCCCGGACCCGCCGGAGCCTCCAGGCCATCCGTCAGGAGGTAGGATTGGAGTTCCGCGGAANNCCCAATTCTCCAGCGCGCTGACGTAGGCAACCTGCAGTTGTATCATGCTCCGTCGCGCCATAAGCACCTGGGGATACGGTGCGGCCATTTCCTGATATTTTTTCGCGTACATCTCATACGCCGTTTGCGCCCGGGGAATCATCTCGTCCTTGTACCGCGCGGCGGCATTTCGCGAGTAGTTATAATTTTCCGCTACGCCCGACGCACGTTCCCGCAGCCCCAGTTTAACCCGCTCCAACCCGTTCCGCGCTTGCTCGATCTCCGCATTGGACGCGGCGACATTTCCCTGGTTGTGATTGAAAATCGGGATTTGCACCCCGGCATCCGCGAACCCCTGCAGCCCCACCGGCCGCCCGGTTGGATCCAGCAATTCGCGATTCTCTTCGAGCCCGCCGCGCAATTGCAGATCAGGAATCGATTCACGTTTGGCCTGTGCTAATCGGGCTTCGGATTTCGCTACCTCCAGTTCGGCGATTTTGACCGCGGGGCTCTCGCTTACAATGCGTTCCACCAGACCATCGGCATCGACGACCGGCGTTTCCTCCAGATTTCCTTCCAGCCGCATCAAGGGAAGCCGCGGGTTGCCGACTACCGCCGCGAGTTCCCGCCAGATGCGCCGCTGATTTTCGTCAGCCATGGTTACGTCGAGCGCCGCCCGCTCCGACTCGATTTCCGCTTCCAGGACGTCAGGGGCGTCGGCCTGACCCACATTGGCGAGCTGATGCGATGTTTCCGCCGCATCCTGGGCGACCTTGCCCAGATCTTGCCGCAATTCAAGCAACTGTTGCGCGGCAAGCGCGTGGATATAGGACGTCTCGACGTTGGCCATCACGCGGAGTTTTTGCTGATCTCCGCGTACTTGGGTTTCTTTCTGTTCCTGTTCAAAAACCTTTTGGCTCCGACCCAGCTTCCCGGGGGTCACAATATCCTGTTGTACGAAAAAGCCCTGCTCTCCTCCACGAAACGCTCCCCCGCGAATTTGCTCACCCTGATAGCCGACCGTGGGATTGGGGTATAACGCCGATTGCTTCGCGCGTGATGCGGCGGCCCGGATGCCAGCCCCCGCCTCAGCCAGCGTTGGATTATGACTAAGGGCCATTTGTTGCAGCTCTCCCAAGGTGATCGGTTTTCTGTCATCTGACGTTGTCTGCGCGTGCCCGCACGGACCGACCAGCGAAATGGCCAGGATCATTATGCTTACGCGGATGGAGTGTCCGCCAATTCGCGGCCGTTTTTCGATTATCAACAGACTGGATTTGAGCGTTGAGTTATTCATGGCTATCCTTCATCTCTGGCATGTCAGAGGCTGGTCTCTTGTCCCGCTGTTTTTCGCGGAGTTCCATGATTTCGTCGTATTTCCCGGGCGGCAACACGCGAACGAAGGTCATCATTCCGGCCATGAAGCCGCTCCATCCCGGGCGCAAGCCGTAGTTTTCCGGCTTCTCCATCATTTTATCCATCGCCATCATCGGCCCTTCCATTAAAGCGTCCTGCGGGAATCCCGGAACGGAATTGGCATTCTTGCTAACGTCCGGCATGGCCACTCCGCCATGCGGCATTTCCAAGCCGCGCGACAGGGGCCCCACGTTGGATGACATATGGTTCATCATGTGATGGGGCATGTGGCAATGCATCATCCAATCCCCTGGATTGTTGGCCTCAAACTCCAGATCGCGCGCCTGCGCGACACCCACCAGAGCGGTATTTTGCGGTCCCCAGTTGGACGCGGGTTGCCGCCCGGCTTCGGTACCCGTAATCACGAACTGATGCCCATGGAGATGGATAGGATGGTGGTCCATACCGAGATTGATCAGGCGGATTCGAATCCGGTCCCCCTGTCGCACAATCAAGGGAGTGGTGGCTGGACCGGACTTGCCGTTAAAGGTTAGCCAGTTGAATTCCATGCTCATGGAATTTGGAACCGTGTTATTCGGCAGAATCGCATACTCCTGCATGACCACTACGAAATCTTTTGCTACGCGCGGCTTGTAAGTTTCTCTGGGATGCATGATGAACGCGCCGATCATCCCCATCATTTCCTGCATGGCCATGTGCGAGTGATAGAAATAAGTTCCTTGCTGGTTGAGCGTGAATTCGTAAACGAAGCGTCCACCGGGCGCGATGGGGTCTTGGCTTGCGCCTGGGGAACCGTCCATGTCGTAGGGCACTTCGAAACCGTGCCAGTGCATTGCGGTAGGTTCGGGAAGGTGGTTGTCAACGATGATGCGGACCCGATCGCCTTGAGTGATCTGGATGGTGGGGCCAGGAGCGCTGCCGTTGTAACCCCAGAGATCGACGACTTGGCCGGGGACGATTTGCTGTTTTACCGGCTCGGCGATGAGATGGAACTCTTTGACGTTGCCGTCCATGCGGAAGGGGAGATCGGGGATGTCTGGGGTTTGGACGGGAAGTGGAATTCCGTGAGCGTGATCTGACGCCTCATTTTTTCGGTTCCTTTTCGGCTGCGTTCCCTGCATGCCTGGAGACACATTCATTTCTTGAGCGGAAAATACCTCGGTGGAAGCGAAGAGACCGGCTCCCGCGAGAAAAGTTTGCAAAAACCCGCGTCTACTGCTCATGTTCTTCTCCCTTCGAACTGAAGCTTAATCTCGAAAATGATTTGGTTGTTGCGTATCGCCGAGTTGGCTGCGTTACAGACGCTGCATCACGGACGCACGCCGGCGTTCTGTGTATGGCAAAAGAAAACCTCAGTTGGAAATGTGGGAGTTGCTAAATGCGGAGGGAAAGCGTCAGGGGCGCACAGATGCTGCTTTGTCTTGAGACAAACGGATTACTAAATCCTGGGGTTGCTCGGCCACCGCGAGACGGGGATTTGCTCACGGCGTAGGAACCGACTGCTTGCCATTTCAGATGGGAAAGATTCAAGTCGGACAGAGATTTGTCGAGCAGTTGAGCTTGTTCTATATGATGGCAGCTCGAATCATTCATGGAGAACCGGGCTCCGTGATTCGTGCAATCTTGGCAGTTGGACATATTGTGATGCGCATCGTGATGATCACCCGGCATGTCAGAATGCGAGTGGCTTTGGGGTGCGGTGTTGCAATATAGCTCGCA
>PKXT01000192.1 GCA_003133505.1 Acidobacteriota bacterium | reverse complement strand
ACGCCGATTTACACGAAAAGTCATGTCTTATACCACCTGAATAACGCTCGTGAGGCCATCCGAGAGGGTGGCTTTGCGGTGCTGGTGGAAGGTTACATGGATGCCATCACGGTCGCTGGCGCGGGTTTTCATAACGTCGTGGCGAGTTGCGGCACGAGCCTCGCGGAGCCGCAGGTGGCCCTTCTCAGCCGTTTCACTCAACGTGTGGTGGTGAACTACGATCCCGATACCGCCGGCATTGCCGCCACTGAGCGCTCTATCGGGCTGTTGCTGGAAAAAGATTTTGACGTGCGGGTACTGGCCTTGCCGGGAGGCGCGGACCCTGACGCATTCATCCGGCGGCATGGCGCGGAGAAATATAAAGAGGCGCTTGCTGCCTCACCGCCGTATCTGGATTATCTGATTGGGCGTGCGCGACAAACGGATTTATCCAGCGTCGAAGGAAAGGTAAGGGCTCTGAATTTTCTGCTGCCTTTTGTGCAACGCCTGCCGAACCGGATTGCGCGCTCAGAATGGGCCTCGCGAATTGCCCAGCATCTGTCGGTGGACGAACCGGTGCTGCGCGAATCGCTTCGGCGCGCCGCCGCTGACCGTCGCAGCGAAATTAAAGCTCGTCCCGAAATGGTTTTTTCCACGATGAGGCCTGCAGAAAGACGGCTGATTAAAATCCTGGCCGAGGCGGAAGATTTGAGAGGGAATCTGGCGCGTGTTCTGGAGGCCGGGGGCCAGCACCGCGGCTTGGCAACCGAGAAGATCTTCGATGCGCTGATAACCCACGCTTTGGCTGGTGCTGTCCCTGATCCTGGCATGATGTCCAAAACCCTGGAGGAAAAAGACAGCCGGGTTCTCTTCGGAATTCTTTTCGAGCAGGGTGCGGAGCCCACCCAGGCGGAAGTGGATAGCTGCCTGACAGCATTGCAAAGACGCAAAATTGAGGACGAACTGAGTGCTATTCAAAAGCAGTTGGAGGGAACGCTTGCGCCAAGTGATTTGCGCGAATGGCTTGGACGCAAGCAGCGTTTGCAGCGCGATTTATCCAATCTAGATAACTCCTGATNNCTGATTGCTGTTAAGTTTACGGTGCCGCTAAGGCTGGTCTCCGTACCGCTATGGTATACTTTGGTGGGGCGAAACGGGAAGCGTCCTCGCTGCATCTAATTGACGAGATGCTCTGTACGCTGTGCCGAAGCGTGGGCAAGAAGCCGGACTACTACAAAATTTAATCGTAATATTGAGGTCGGAACTCCGGGCATGCGGGGCCATGCGACCGCTTCACCGGAATTCCCGCTGTGCGCCCTTGTCTGCGAAATGTGGAAGAGTAGATTGCTGGAGGAAGTGTGACGGTCCCCATCGAAGAAAAATATGATCAGGTGCGGCAGCTCATCAATATGGGTAAGGAGCGCGGATACCTGCTTTACGATGAGGTGAACGACATTCTTCCGCCTGAGATCCATTCGTCCGAGGAAATTGACGACCTGCTTTCCACTTTTGAGCGCTACGGCATTGATATTTATGATGATATTTCCAGCGCCAAGGCGGCTCATGCCGGTGCGGAAACCGAGATTACCGAGGTTAAGGAAGACGCCCCAGAAGAAAACGAACTGGACCTGACCCCGGGAGCGCTGGAAAAGACCAACGATCCCGTCCGGATGTACCTCCGCGAGATGGGGACGGTACCGCTGCTGACCCGCGAAGGCGAAGTGGCCATTGCCAAGCGAATTGAGCGCGGGCAACTTACCGTTCTAAAGACGATTTCCCGCTCACCCGTAATCATCAAGGAAATTATCAGAGTTGGCGAGGACCTGCGGAGCGGAAACCGCTCTATTAAAGAGATCGTCCAGTTCGATGATGAAGAGCTCACCGAAGAGAAGATCGAAGCCAAAACCCGCCACACCCTGAAGGACATTGACAGGATTGCCAAGCGCTACGAGATTGCCGGAAAGCAAGCGGCGAAATTGGGCCGCACGCTGAAATCCCAGAAAAAGCCCTACCTCCGTGCCCGTTATGCTCTGGCGCGCTCACGCGTGGAGATATCCACCCGAATCCGGTCGTTTGATTTCAACTTGTTTGAGAAGAAGCGTCTAATTGAACGCTTTCGGCAGACTGTGGAGCGCTTGCAGGCCCTGGAGCGCGAAGCCGGAAAGGTGGAGCGCCGCAAGGAAAATGCCAAGGGCGACCACCGTACTGAAGTGGGTAAGGAATTGCGCGGCTTGCGCGGGGAGATGCGCGATATCGAGGAGCTCGGGGAAGTCAGCCTGACCGAGCTGCGCCGCAATCTGCAGATTATTCTGCATGGCGAGGACGAAGCCGATCGCGCCAAGAAGGAACTGATTGAAGCAAATTTGCGGCTGGTGGTATCCATCGCCAAGAAATACACCAATCGCGGCTTGCAGTTCCTGGATTTGATTCAGGAAGGCAACATCGGCTTGATGAAGGCCGTGGATAAGTTTGAGTGGCGGCGCGGCTACAAGTTTTCGACGTACGCGACTTGGTGGATTCGCCAGGCTATCACTCGCGCCATAGCCGATCAGGCCCGCACGATTCGCATCCCGGTCCACATGATCGAGACGATCAACA
>PKXT01000047.1:323-7346 GCA_003133505.1 Acidobacteriota bacterium | reverse complement strand
ATACACCAAGGTGGTGGATTTCGTCAGCCGCTTCCAGCCCAAGTTGCTGAACCGCGTGCGGCTCTATAGCAAGGAAACGCCCGTTTTCGAGGAGTTTGGCATCCAGCAGGAGATTGACAAGGCCCTGCGCCCGAAAGTATGGCTGAAATCCGGCGGCCACATCGTCATCAATCATACCGAGGCTCTGGTTGCGATTGACGTCAACACCGGCAAATTTGTCGGACGCGGCTCGGTTCGCCTTGAGGATACCATCGTAAAAGCCAATCTTGAGGCGGTGAAGGAAATCGTCCGCCAGATTCGCTTGCGCGACTTGGGTGGCATCATCGTCATTGATTTTATTGACATGGAAGAGCGGCGCAACCGCGACAAGGTGATGGCCGCGCTGGAAGAAGCTCTTCGCACTGATCGCGCCCCATCAAAAGTCCTGCGCTTCAACGAATTTGGATTGGTGGCTATCACCCGCAAGCGCACCAAGCAAGCCCTGGAGCGCACCCTCTGCCAGCCATGCCCCTATTGCACCGGCTCGGGCATGGTGAAATCACTGCCCACGCTGTGCTATGAAATCCAGACCGAAGCGCGCAAGATGGCCCCGGAAATGGAATCCGGCAGCCTGACCTTGCGCGTCCATACCGAAATCGCCAAAGCGCTGAAAACCCGCGAATCGGCCTTAATCGAGGAGTTGGAGCACTGGACCAAGAAGCACGTCATCATACAGGCCGATGCCACCCTGCACTGGGAGCAGTACGACATCTACTAGGTCCACAGATCTTACGCAGCTTGTTTATATATCATTTACGGCTGGAAGGAAGACGCGGTGAGCGCGCGAATCCTGAGTGGCAATGCCCTCCGGGATCAGATTTACGCTGAACTCGCCCCGCAGGTGAAAGCGCTGGCGCGCGCCGGCGTCATCCCGGGTCTCGCCGCCCTATTAGCGGGAGATAATCCCGCCTCGCGCATCTACGTACGCAGCAAAATCGCCGCCTGCGAAAAGCTCGGGCTGCAAAGCTTCGAAATCCTCCCGCCCGCCACGGTTACCACCGAAGAATTGCTCGCCATGGTAAATGACCTGAACCGCCGCGAAGACGTGGACGGTGTCCTGGTGCAGATGCCGCTACCACCACAAGTGGACGCCAAACGAGTGCTGGAAGCGGTGGACCCCGCCAAGGATGTGGATGGCTTCCATCCCCTCAACTTGGGTTGGCTGGTAGCTGGACGGCCCAGGTTGGTGGCCTGCACTCCCGCCGGCGTAATGGAAATCCTGAAGCGGAATAGCATCCCCGTTTCCGGCGCGCGCGCGGTGGTGCTGGGCCGCAGCGATATCGTCGGCAAACCCATGGCCCTGCTGCTGATGCACGCCGATGCCACGGTTACAATATGCCATTCCAAGACCCGCGATCTGCCCCAGGTAACTCGCCAATCCGACATCGTTGTCGCCGCGCTGGGGCGTCCGGCAATGATCACCCCGGAGTTCATCTGTCCCGGCGCGACGGTAATTGACGTGGGCATCAACCGCATTACCGATCCCGTGCTAGCCGAATCCATTTTCGCCAGGCATCCCGCACGCCTCGAAAGCTTTCGAGCCAAAGGCTCGGCGGTGGTTGGAGACGTTCATCCCGATGTGGCGGAAATCGCCGGCGCGATCACTCCCGTGCCCGGCGGCGTGGGGCCGATGACGATCGTGATGTTGATGAGCAACACGGTGAAAGCCGCGCGAATGCGCCGCGCGCCACGCGTTGCCGCCGAAGTATAATTGTCCCGCCAGTTCGTAATGCTTGGAATAAATCATGATTAGGGTTGGACTGACCGGCGGTATCGGCTGCGGGAAGACGACGGTTGCGGGATTTCTGCGCGACTGCGGTTTGCCGGTGCTCGACGCCGATCCGCTGGCGCAACAGCTCATGGCGCCAGGCGGAGTCGCGCACGATGACGTGGTTCGCGCATTTGGGGCCGGCATACTGGACGCCGACGGCTGCATAGATCGCAGGAAACTGGCGGAGATTGCTTTTTGCGACCACGCGTCACTGGCCAGACTCAACGACCTGGTGCATCCGCATGTGGCCACGGAAATCGAAAGGCAATTCGCGAAGTGGTCCGGCCCTGGAGGGCCGACGGTTGCGATTGTAGAAGCGGCGCTGCTCATTGAGGCGGGTTATCGGGATCTGTTGGACCGGCTCATCGTGGTCTGGTGCGAACCTGAACAGCAGCGCGAAAGGCTACTGGCACGCGGCCTGGGCGCGAAACAAATTGGCCTCCGGATGGCCGCTCAAATGTCCGCCGATGCCAAGCGCCGTTGCGCCACCGACAAAATAGACAACTCCGGCACGATCGAGCAGACGCGCGCGCAGGCCCAACAGCTATGTGAACTATTGAAGCGGCAGGCGCGCGGAGCGGATATCCAGCGTCAGTCAGATGGAAAGCGTCAATGAGAATTAGCCGCGGCGGAGTGAATACCATGCGGCTGATTGCCGCCGCGCTGCTGATTTTGCTGGGTGGCTATCTGGTGGGATCGAAATGGGGGACGCACACGCCTCCCTCCGTGGAAGCAATCCATTCCCCGGAAACTTTGCGCACAGTGAACGCTCGTGGCGAGAGCCTGGCTGGCGAGGAAGCGGTGAATGTTCAAGTGTATAAGCAGGCCGCGCCGGCGGTAGCGAATATCGTCACCCGCGCGGTGGAATATGATTTTTTCTTTAATACCGTCCCGGTGGAAGGTGCCGGCTCTGGATTCGTTGTGGACGCTAGTGGACACATCCTTACCAACTTCCACGTGGTGCAGGACGCCCAGGAAATTGAGGTCACCCTTGGCGACCAAAGCCGCTACCGCGCCAAACTGCTGGGCGCGGATACGCGCAATGACGTGGCCCTGCTGCAGATTGATTTAAAAGGCCGAAAGGTCACTCCCCTGCCGCTAGCCGATTCCAATGCCCTGCAAGTGGGCCAGCGAGTGCTGGCTATTGGCAATCCTTTCGGCTTTCAAAGCACGCTGACCACCGGCATTGTCAGCGCCCTGGGCCGCACCGTGCAGACCGGTGACGACACCTTCATTGACGCCGCCATTCAGACGGATGCGGCGATCAATCGCGGCAACTCCGGCGGACCATTGCTCAACTCGCACGGCGAAGTCATCGGCATCAATACCGCGATCTNNGCAACTCCGGCGGGCCGCTGCTGAACTCGCAGGGCGAAGTCATTGGGATCAACTCGATGATTGCCCAGAATGGCGCCGAGCAGAACGCTGGCATCGGCTTCGCCATTCCCATCAACACCGCCAAGAAAGTGGCTGAGGATCTGATCTCTTTCGGACGCGTACACCATGCCACGTTGGGGATTGCCGAAAGCCGCGCCCTATGGCCCGGTCTGGCGGAGGCGCTGCAACTCCCCACCGCCAGCGGCCTGATGATTGAGGGTATCGTTCCGGGGGGACCAGCCGATCAAGCCGGCTTACGCGGAGGCAATCGCTTGATTCTCGTCGGATTGCAGAAACTCCGAATTGGCGGCGATATAGTGACGCAAATTGACGGCCACGATATTGCCAGTCCCCTCGATTTGAACCTTATCGTTAACCGAAAATCTCCCGGTGATCGCGTCAAGCTAACGCTGTTCCGCGATGGGCGAAAGATCGAAGTCCCACTCACCCTCGGCGACGACGCAAAGTAAATTTCTCCGCGCTTTATGCAAATTGGTTCGCATCATGTTTGCTGTGAATTTGACTCCTTCGCGTTAAATTGCGCGCGCAGGCGGTTGCGTTCTTCCTCACTAAGCTGAAACCAACTCTCGGCGACATCGCGAACGTGTTCCAAAGCGGTCTGCATCTCGACATGCTTTTCCTCCATCACTTTCGCATTGGCGAGTTTGGGTACATAAATCGGCGGAGCCACCACCATAATGGCGTGTGAAAATGGCATGGGGACCTGCAGCAAGTCCCACGATTTTTCAAAAGTATAGGCCCTTTCCGCAGTGGAGTGGAACACAACAATCGGCTGGCCCGTGCGGCGGGCCAGCATTACCGGCCCGGGTTTGGCGACGTAGCGTGGTCCACGCGGTCCGTCAATGGTGAACCCAACGTCATGGCCCTCGGCGAGCCGCCGTCCCATCAATAGCAAGCCACGGAGCCCACCCCGCGAAGAGCTGCCCTGCGCCGTCCCATAGCCCAGCCGCTCGATGGCTACGCGCGTCCACTGGCCGTCGAAATTCGGAGTGTTCATTACTACGACACCGCGATTTCGCCATCGCCACACCGCCGAAAAGATGCAGCGATGCCAGAACGCGCCGATCGCTTGCTGGCCGCGCAACGGAACATCTTCCAGATTGTGCAAGCCGATAGTTTCAAATCGCAAAGTGGGTCCCAGGATTCGCAGGAGTCCATATACCGCCCCCCCGATGATCGGGACTTGGATTCGACGCCAGCGGGAGAGCTGTCGTGGACGGTCGTCATACAGAACGTTAATGCGGCCGTCGTCTGTTTGGGGAAGCGCCACGGGCTTATAGTATAGGCGAAGGATTGGGAGGCAGGATGCGTGGGTTGGATGCAGGACGACTGGTTTCTCGCGCAAGGCTGACGGGACTCGGGACACTGGTTTCTCTGGCGGCCCTCAGTCTGGTGCCGTTACGATCGAACGCACAAGCAACCGCCGCAATTGGCACTGTGGCGGGACGCGACGTCTCGGTGGAGCATGCCGTCGNNACAGAACGCCGGTGGGTAACGGCAGCGTGGTCGTAGTGCATTCGGGCAAGGCGCAAATGCAGTTGACCACGGGAGGAACAATTTTGATTTGCGGCCCCGCGAAATTCACCGTTTTGCAGAGCGGAGACGCACTGACGTTGGCGCTGGAGTTCGGCAACCTCCATATTTCGCTGGAGAATGTAACGCTGCTGGAAACGTACACGCCTTTCTTCACGGTGTCTCCGGCGTCCACGGAAGGGGACAGTCGCGAATTTACCGTGGGTCTCGACGCCAACGGGATCTTTTGCGCCCGGGCTATCCACGGCGGGGTGAGATTGGAACAACAACTTACCGGCCATTTGTTGGTTGTGCCCGAACCGTCCGAAAGATTCCTGCGTGGCGGAGATATCACTCCCCTTCACAATCCGTCCGGCCACTGTGAATGCACTGTCACCTCGGCGGACCTGTCTCGTGCTCCCACGCCAGCCCTGGAGACGGCAAATGCCGCAGCGGGCACCGAGCGTTCGACCGCAGCTCCTGTAAGCACTGCGGCGCCGCTCATCCCTGTGACGGCGAGGCAGGCGCCGACAATCGAACCAAGTTCGGCGGCCACGCCCACACCCCCACCCTCCACCCCACCCCCTGTACCGGTGCCGTCATCCATGACCGCATCACCAGAAGCATCCACGACAGCGTCCACCGGTGCGAAAGTTACTTTGCCCGCCTTGGCTTTTGACTATTCAACGCGCACCCCGGTGACAATCGCGAATTCCGACGCGACCGCCCTATTGGAAGAATCGCAATTGACGCCCAACTGGGTTTTTCACGGCGCCGTGGGCAAAGGACCCTCTGCAGCTACAACCCCCTCTCGAAATGCGGGTGCGAATCCGGTGGCACAGGCAGAGCAACCCCGCAGCTTCTGGTCGAGGCTAAAGCATTTCTTCGCAGGCATCTAGAATTGCGCCGCAAACGGGGAGCGCTTACTGGATAACTGGAATCTACATGCCTTCGTAATTGGGGCCGCCGCCGCCCTCGGGCGGTATCCAGTTAATAATCTGGTAGGGATCGGCGACATCGCACGTCTTACAGTGAACGCAATTCGACGCGTTGATTTTCAGGCGCGGCTCGCCCTTGTCGAGGGTCATTTCATATACCGCCGCCGGACAGAAATACTGGCAGGGATTACCGTATTCGCGCACACAACGATCGGCGCATATTGAAGGATCTAGGACCACGAGGTGGCACGGTTGATCTTCTTCATGGCGAGTGCCGGAATGATAGACGTCGGTCAACCGGTCGAAGGCCAGCACGCCATCGCCCTTGAAACGCGTGGACTGATCCACCAGCTCGCGCGGCCGATTTAGCTTGCGATATTCGGTGTGCCCCGCGGCGCTTCGCATGGGGTCCGACAGGCCCCGGCCGCCTGAAATGAATTGCAAACCGGCCTGCACTAAGCCGCCCCACAATCCGCCCTGAAATGCCTGGTGAAAATTGCGCACTTCCCAAAGCTCTTTCTGAATCCAGCTCGATTCCAGCTTCTTGGAGTAGGCGGAAAGCTGCTTGCCGGAGAAATCGCCAGCGCAGAGCGCGTCGTAAATCGTTTCCGCCGCCAGCATTCCACTCTTGATGGCGCTATGTATGCCTTTCAGGCGTTGCGAATTCAGCAAACTAGCCCCGTCGCCGATAATGAGGCCACCATCCATATAAGGGCGCGGCATGGAATACCAGCCGCCATAGGGCACGGTCTTTGCGCCGTAACGAACCAGCTTGCCACCTTCCAAAATACGGCGGACGAACGGATGGGTCTTGAACTTCTGGAACGCTTCGTGGGGATCGAACAGCGAGTTTGCGTAATCGAGAGCGACCACTATTCCCAAGGAAATGCGATTGCCATTCAGTCCATAGACCCAACCACCGCCATAGGTGCGCGTGTCCAGCGGCCATCCGAGCGTGTGGGCGACGAAGCCGGGCTGAACGCGGGCCGCCGGAATATCCCATAGCTCCTTGATGCCGATGCCGTAAATTTGCGGATTGAGACCGTCCAGTTTCAACGTCTGGACAACCTCTTTTGTTAAAGATCCGCGCGGCCCTTCGGAAAGCACGGTGACTTTCGCCTGAAGTTTATAGCCAGGGGTAAAGTTATCTTTCGGCTTTCCATCCTTGTCCACGCCCTTGTCTTCAGTTACCACGCCGGCTATGCCTTCTTTTTCGAAAATTGGGCACGCGCCGGAAAATTGCGTGAAAATGTTCACGCCCGTCTTTTCCACCAAGCCGCCAAGCCACTTGGTCAGCCTGTTCAGCGACACTATGTAATTGCCATGGTTTTGCAGGGGCGGAGGAGTGATGGGCAGCTTCCAGGA
>PKXT01000047.1:0-296 GCA_003133505.1 Acidobacteriota bacterium | reverse complement strand
AAAGCTGGTGCGCGCCAATTTCCCGCGCTTTTTCCAACACATAGATATTTTCTGAGGAAAGTTCTGGTTGCCGCCCGGCTTGATTGTGCTGCTCAATCAAATGCGCCAGATGGAGCGCGCAGGAAAGACCGGCTGGCCCCGCGCCCACGATCAATACATCCGCTTCCAATACCTCGCGCCCAATTTCCATTGGGCAATGTTAACAAAAGCCACCGCGATTTGTTTCCAAGGGAACTGCATTGGAACGCCGGAGCAAATTAAATACGTTAGGTAGTTTTTTCGAGCTCGGTGGTGAG
>PKXT01000241.1 GCA_003133505.1 Acidobacteriota bacterium | reverse complement strand
CATAATCTTGACCGTTAGAAAAAATCAGAAGGGGCTGCGGCTGCAATCGCCACGCGACAGCGGCATCGCTGTCCGTGTTGGGAGCCCACAAATCCCACCACGCGCTTACTTCGTAGCTGCTATCGGAGTGAAACTGTTCAGCGATTATCGTGGTCACCGCGGCCGCATCCACGTTTGCGCCCCGCAGATCCCGCTCCAGCAATGGGGCTTCCGCCGGGCTGATCGCCCGGACCACCAACTCCGTGAAGCCCGGCCGGTGGACGGAGAAGGGAACTGTTTCCAGGAATTGTTGAAAATTCCTCAGTAGTGTGCTTTCGTATGCGTCTTCCAGCCACAGACTCAGGTATGCGTGATTTGCCACTCGACTATTATACCGGAGCGGCTTGGGCAGCCAGGAGGGTGTGGAATCCTCGGAGAGCGATGATTTATTGGGCCCGACTCGGCCTCCGGTTAGCTACAAAGCGCAGGCAGAGCCGGAAATGTGCCAGACCTATTGCGGACAAACCCTTTCGGGCACCGCTGTCAAACTCGCGGGATCAAATCCATTGTCTTCCACTGGAAATGGCGAGCCTGATTTTTCCTGGAGCGACGTACCCTTGGTCATAACCACCCCGATTCCTTCGGGATTGTTCTGTTCAGAAATGAAAATATTGTCGCCGCTCTTTGGCGCCGCCAGCCCAAGGGAGTATTGCGGCGCTCCTTGGAGAGTGAGCGTACTGCCGTAGGTGAGCGAACCGCCCGATCCGGCCGCCAGGCTGGTGATCTGGTTGGACATGGTGCTGCTGACATACAGTGTTTTGCCGTCGCTGCTGAGCAGCACGTTATTCGAATTCACTCCGTCATTACTGGAAAAATTGTTGACCTCCGACATTTGTCCGTCGCTCATAAGGCGAAAGACTTCCACCTCAATGTTGGTTGTGGCGTCGCCAAAATAAACGGTGGCATTGTCGCAAGCGATTTCCACCCCCGCCGCGGCTCCCTCCGCTGCGAACGGCCCCGTTTCGGTCAGGCTCTGCGTCGAATAATCAATCTTGAAAGCATCCACGGATCCCAGGTAGGCTGCGATCAGGTATTTGCCGTTGGGCGTCACCTTCATCCCATCGGGAGATCCCGGGGTGTTGATCACCGTTGCCGCCGAGAGCGAACAATTCGCTTGAATACCGAGGTAAGAAATGCTCTCGAATCCGGTGTTCCCCGCAAACAGCGCCTTATTTTTGCCCACAGTCAGTCCAATTCCGTATTGTTGATCGCCACTGACCCCAGCGGAAAATGGTGAGCCGGTGACCGGCGTCAGTACCCCGGTTCCGGTATTTACCGTGAATGCGGATATAGTGCTATCCCCTCCGTTGGAAACGAACAGGCAGGTGTTCGACGCGGTGTGTGCCCCTGCCACGCTCGTTTCGGCGAAATAGCCTCCGCCGGCGCTTGCGCCCCCCGTAGAGTAAGTATTGATCACCGTTAATCCCGCGCCAGCCACTTGCAAAGCTGTGGTGGTATTGCCCGTGTCATAATTATTGTTATTCGTGTAAATAAACTGCTGCGCCCGCGCCGTGGCTGGTAATAGCCCGGCCCCTGTGATCGCCAGACAAAGAATCCAAGACATTTTAATCATGCCCTTCATGGTGCCTCCTGGAATGTGCATCGTTGTTGTCATTTGCGGATATCCCTGCTCGCGCCTTTTGGATGGGTGCCAAAGACGCGAAAGCATGTCCCGTTTTCAATCCAAATGCAACCATCGCTATTTCTCGCCAGCGCGCTCTTATCATTCCAAGTGGTTTTTTCTTGGCATACCGGAATATCTCCGGTAGTCTCGCGATGGTGGGCAGTTTCTATGAAGGGGCATTGCGNNAAGCCGGGTTTCCGCATTCAAATTCCGGGGTTTGGTGATCGCGACATTAACACCATCATCAGCGATTTCACTGGGACCCTGTCGTGTGGCGGCGCGCTATCGCCAGAGGTGCGCGAAAAACTCGTCCGCTTGACGCAATTGGTGGAAATTCATGTACTTTCGGCGGATACCTTTAGCACGGTGCGCCAGGAATTCGCGGGTGTGCCCGTCATTCTCCAAATTCTTGAGGGCGGCCGCGAGCATGAGCAAAAGGCCGTGTATGCATCGCGATACCACCCCAAACACGTCGCCGCGCTTGGGAATGGCAACAACGACAGGTTGCTTCTATCGCGCGTAAAGGAAGCGGGAGGCTTGGCTATTGCGGTGGATAATGGAGAAGGCTGTTCAGTGGAAACCATACTCCAGGCCCACATGCTGGTACATGGAGCAGCGAGTGCCCTGGATCTTCTGCTCCAGCCTCTTCGTCTGCTGGCCACTCTGCGTTTTTAGCTCGCCAGGGGCCAATGCGGCGGTTCCGTTTATTTCCCTGCATGAGATTCACGACATACACACAGCGTTGATCGGACGAAAAGTTATTGCGGGACGCACTCAACCAGGTCTGCGGCGGTCCGATCACGCGTGGCCGGATCGGCAACTCCGGGCGCCTCGCGGACCGATTTCTGGTGGGCTCTTTGGAGACAGTCGGAAAGTATGCGCCCCAGAACCTCCACATTGGGCTTGCGCAGCATCTCGATGTGCCTGCCGGGAACTTCATGAATCTCCAGTTGGCCGAAATGGGAGCTGCCCCAGCCCATCGCAATATCCCTATAAGAATCTCCTGGTCGCTTCGTTGGCCGGAAAAGAGTGACAGTCCCGGGATAAGGCTCCGGCGGGCAGAAGTCTCTCACGGCTTCGCGCATTAGCTGGAAGGTGTCGCGCTTTTCCAGTGGAATTTCCTGTCCACGACGGCTATAGAATCTTTTCCTCATCCGCCATTTCAATCGCCAGCTGTAGCGGGTCACATCCAGTTTTACCGTTTCGGCGATGACTTCGATTTTCTGGCGGAAATTCAGCTCCTTTAGGATTTGCCACTCGAAGGCCAGATCGTCGAGCAGGTTAAAACGGAGCCGCTCCATTCGTGTGCCACGTTGAATTGCCGTCCTATATCCCGGCGCGGGCGAATCAATAATTGCCAGCAGCCCCACCGTATCTCCCTGCTTGTAAAGCTCGCTGGCAATGGCGAAGGCGATTCTCGCCCCCAAGCACATTCCCCCTACATAATATGGCCCTTCGGGCTGCACGGTTCGCATGCGTGCAACAAATTCCTGGGCGACATCCACGAATCCGCGCTTCATCTGCTTGTCGAACATCTCGTCGAAGGGCAGCACGTAGATGGGCTGGTCATCGCCCAGCAGCGTTTCCAGGTTGCCGTAATCAAACCGGTCATAGATGCAGAAGAAGGGCGGCTTCGTTCCCTTGGGCTGCACGGCGATCACCGGCGGCGCGGACCATCCCGAATCGCGGATGATTCTCGCAAATCCCTCCACCGTGGGGGCCTGGAAGAGCGCCACCAGAGGCAGCTTCTTGCCAATATTTTTTTCTACCTGACGCAGCACGGTAACGGCCAGCAGCGAATGGCCGCCCAGGTCAAAAAAGTTCTGGGTTACCCCCACCGGCTTTACGTTCAGTATCTTTTCCCAGATCTGCACCAGTTGCCGTTCCAGCGGATCACGCGGCGCCACAAAATCCGCCACCGGCAATTCATACTTCACGTCCATCGCCGCCAGCTTCCTCCGGTCCACCTTGCAACTGGGGGTTAGGGGGAACGCTTCCATGGTTACGCATGCCGAAGGCAGCATGTAATCCGGCAATTTATCCTGCAGGAACGCGCGTACTTCGGAATTGCCCAGCGTCGCGCCCGGGGACGGTATCACGTAAGCCACCAGCCGCTTGTCCGCCCCCGTGCCCGCCACCACCACCGCCGCCTGATTCACTCCCGGCATCTTCGATAGCGCTGTTTCAATCTCTCCCAGCTCAATGCGTATCCCGCGTATCTTGACCTGATCGTCAGCCCGGCCCAGCAGTTGCACCGTTCCGTCCGGTGAATACTTGGCCCAATCCCCCGACCGGAGCAGCCGCGCCCCCGGATCGGCGCTGAATGGGTCGGGCCCATACTTCTGCGCAGTCAGTTCCCCGCGGTTCAAATAGCCCCGCGATACCCCCACCCCTCCAATATAGAGTTCTCCGATGATCCCCGGAGGCACCGGCTCTCCGCTGCCATCCAGCACATAGAATTGTGTGTTGGCCACCGGCTGGCCCACCGGAATCGTCAGGTCTTCGGGAGTGACCCGGTGCCCGAAGGAATAGATACAGGTTTCCGTGGGCGCATACATATTCCAAAGCTGGCCCACCCGGGGCAGCAATTCCGCAGCCAGATCGCGATGCCACTGCTCTCCCGTACAAATCACCTTCATCTGCCGGTCGCCCTTCCATCCCGCTTCCAGGAGCATGTGAAAGGTCGCTGGGGTCGCCTGCATGAAGGTGACTTTCGAGCGCTTCATTTCCTCCTGCAAAGCGATGCCATCGGCCGCTGTTTCATGGCTCACGATGGTCACGCATCCGCCCAGAGTGAGCGGCAGAAAAAGCTCCACGCCCGCGATGTCCCATGAAAAAGAGGTGACTGCCAGCATGCGGTCCTGCCTGGTCAAGCCCGGTTTGCGGCTCATGGAAGTCAGCAAATTCACTGGCGCGCGATGGGGCAGGGCAACGCCCTTGGGCACCCCTGTCGAACCTGATGTATAGAGAATGTTGGCCAGGGTTTCCGGCGACTGGCTGATCCCAGGATTTTCCGTGCTCTCCTGGGCCAACTCCCCTTTATCGCGATCCAGGCAGAACACCCGCCCGCTGAATTCGGGTATCACCCCCAACAAAGCTTCCTGGGTCAGCAGCACCGGTGGTTTCGCATCGCCCACCATTAACGCCAGACGGGCTTTGGGATATGCCGGATCCAATGGGATGTACGCACCCCCGGCCTTCAAAATCCCCAGCAGCCCCACCAGCATGTCCACGCCCCGCTCGATGCACAGAGCCACCGGGATGTCGGGCCCAACTCCAAGCTTCCGTAAATGATGAGCCAGTTGATTCGCTCGACGGTTCAACTCTNNCTGCTTCTCAAACACCACGGCCGGATCGTTGGGATATTTTTCCACCTGCTTCTCGAATAAATGATGAACGCAGGCTTCCGCGGGATATTCAGCGGCCGTATCATTCAGCTCCACCAGCGCATGGTGTTTTTCAGCGGCGGACATCAGTGACAGAGTGGCCACCGGCTGGTTGGGATCGGCGACTATCGCTTCCAGCAAGGTCTGGAAATGCCCCACCATTCTTTCCATGGAGTCGCTATCGAATAAATCCCGGTTATATTCCAGCCAGCAACTCAGTTCCTCGGTTTCCTCGGCGATATAAAGACTCAAATCAAATTTGCACGTGCCGTTGTCCACAGGAAGCGATTCGCATTTCAGCCCATCGAGCTTCAGGATCTGCCAGCCAGCTTTCTGCTGCGCGAACATCACTTGGAATACGGGGTTGTAGCCCGGATTACGTTCCGGGCGTAGTTCCTCAACCAGCTTGTCAAAAGGGACATCGTGATTCGCGTAGGAGAAAAGCATGGTATCGCGCACGCGCCGGAGAATTTCCTGGAACGTTGGATTGCCGGAAAAATCCGTCCGCAACACCATCAGGTTGACGAAAAAGCCAATTAGTCCCTGAATCTCCTGCCGATCACGGTTGGCGATAGGGCAGCCAATAACAATGTCTTCGGCGTGTGTGTACCGTTGCAGCAGGGTTTCGAACGCCGACACCAGAGTCATAAAGACGGTCACACCCGACCGGCGGCTAAGAGCCACAACACCAGCGGTGAGCGCATTGCTCAGGTTGAAATACTTCGTTCCGCCGTTATAAGTTTGCACAATCGGGCGAGGACGATCGGTGGCCAATTCCGTCAGCGACGGCGCTCCCTTCAGTTGTTCCTTCCAGTAGGAAATCTGGGGTTCCAGAAATTTGCTGTTTACCCAGCTTCGCTGCCACTCCACAAAATCGCTGTATTGCACCGGCAATTCCGCCAGGGGAGATGACTGACCCTTGAAAAAAGCGTTGTACAAGGCGGTCATTTCGTCCATCAACACACCAATAGACGATCCGTCGGCGACGATATGGTGGATGGCAATGAGCAGAAGGTGTTCGTCATCCTTCAGTCGCACCAGTCTCACTCGAAATAGCGGACCCTCGGCCAGATCCATCGGATGATGAAAAGTGAGTGCCATCAGGCGTTGCGCTTCAGGCTCCTGCGCGGCCTGCGGCAACGTTCTCAGATCTACCTGGTCAATTTTGAATTCTTCGGCGGGCGTAATTCGCGAAACCGGACTCCCATCCACCACCGGAAAGACGGTGCGCAGACTGTCATGGCGCCGGACAATTTCTGCGAGGCTCCGTTCCAGGGACAGTACATCAAGAGGACCTGCAATGCGCCAAGCCGTGGGAATAACGTACGCGGGAGACGCTCCCTCAAACTGGCAAAGGGTCCACATGCTCCGCTGGGAAAACGACAATCCCGCCCTTTCCCTACGCTCCCGCCGTTTAACCGGCGGATAAGGGTCCGATTGCCGGAGGAGATGCCAGGTACGCGAAAGACCTGCGGTTTTGTCAACGACGGTCACGAAAGCCTCACGGGAGAAATGTGCCTCATATTGAGGCACTCGTTGAAGAATTATACCACCAATAAATCTCGTTCAGGCTCGCAACTACATACAGTTTGTGGCTTGTGTTAGGTGGCTTATTCCAAATTCTTGAAGTGAATGTACGCCACGCCGGCCACCCATCGTTCAGCGTCACAACTGAGATTTTCCGCCAGCGCCAAAAACAATCAAGATGCCACTAGTTCGCGTGCGCGAGCACGCGAATGCGATTGGCTTCGTCAACCATCACAATTTGAGGTTTGTGCGAGCCAATCTCCCTTTCGTCCACGTGGCAAAAAGCGGCAAGATTCAGGATATCGCCACGCTGCACGTGCCGCGCGGCCCCACCGTTGACGCTGATTTCCCCGGAGCCGCGCTCCGCGTTAATGACGTAGGTCATGAATCGCGCACCATTGGTCACGTTCCATTTGTGTATCGCTTCATTGGGCACGAGGCCGGCGGCGTCCTGAATGTCTTCATCAATCGCGATGCTGCCCTCATAGTTAAGATCGCAGGACGTTACCGTGGCTCTATAAATTTTTGATTTCAACATTTCTCGCAACATAAGTGTGTTCCGCCTGCCGGGCCGCTCCCGGATAGTTCGTTAATTCGCCAAACGAAATAATGGTCCCATGTTGGATGGCCGCCGCGGGCTGGAAGCTTCATAACCTAACCTAGCTACCGAGCCGATGGAGCCTGACGGATCAGTACTCAACCCGCGGATAGAGCCATGCGGAAATCTCCGTCAGCACAATTAGCAACGGCACTTCCACCAGCAC
>PKXT01000149.1 GCA_003133505.1 Acidobacteriota bacterium | reverse complement strand
CCTTGCCCCTGAGGTACCGATCCCAATCCGACGCAGATCTCGCCGTAAGTATCCAGCTTTACATTGGCGGCTTTGGACTGTCCTGAATACGGCGCGCCAGGATTAATAATCTGCGCCTGTCCAAAATTATTCGTGCCGGAATCAAGCGTGGTGCCGATGCCGATGCCGAGCATTCGTCCTTCGGCGCGCGCAAGCTCCTGCTTCTTTTTCCACTCGTCCCAACCGATAAGCTGCTTGGCCAATTCCAGCATTTTGGGATAGTTCCCGGAATCGTACACGCAACCGTTCGGAGTTGTGTAGGGAAATTCCCCAGGCTGGATATAATTGCGCAGACGCATTTCATCCGCTGGAATGCCCAGCTTATGGGCGCAAATATCAATCACGCGCTCCATGAACCAGAGATGCTGCATTCGCGAGTAGCCACGATTCGGCCCCACCGGACACTTGTTTGTGCAAGCCTGGGAAAAATCGTAGCGGACATTACGCAGCCGGTACGCCGCCGGCAGCACCTGGGCCCAGATAATGCAGCCCAGCGGCTCGTAGCGCGGATAGGCGCCGCAGTCGTCAATGTGGCGCGATTCAACAGCCGTGATCACGCCGTTTGCGTCCAACGCTACGCGTGTATCAAGGAAAATTCTTTCGTTTCCGTGGGCGCTAGCCTGCATGTGTTCGGTGCGAGTTTCCGTCCATTTCACAGGACGGTCGCCGGTTTTCCGCGAGGCCAGCGCGCATAGCGCCATGTAGGGGTAGTTAGTGATCTTGATGCCAAAACTGCCACCAATGTCGTAGCTTTGGATGTGTATCTGATCAATTCGCACGCCCAGAGCAGGGGACAGAAACTGCGCCGCAAATGCCGGGAAGGAATTATTGCACCAGAAATGAATCCGCTCTTCTTTTGAATCCCAGTTGCCGATCATCGCGTTATTTTCGAGAGGGGTGCTCGAAAACCGGTGAAAATGCATTCTGCCAATGTGAACGACATGCGCAGCATTACCGAATGCCGCGTCTGGATCGCCATAGACAAATTCGTCGTGCCAGACGCGGTTAGTACCCGCCGCGTCGTGAATCACAGTCGTGTCCGAGAGCGCTTCCGCGCAATCAAGAACGNNGGTTCATATTCCACTCGAACCAACTCCGCGGCGTCCGCCGCCTGGTTTCTGGTTTCCGCGACCACTGCGACGACGGGCTCACCCTGGAAACGCACCTTTCCAACCGCCAGCGGATAATCCTGGATTTTTCCGCTATCGCCCGGGCCAATCTCGATGAATGGCTGAACTAGCCCCGCAACTTCCTCACCTGTCAGCGTGCAGCAAACCCCCGGAGCGGCCGCAGCAACCCCCAGATCCACGCGCGTAATTCTAGCGTGAGCATAAGGAGAGCGCACGAGCTGCATATAAAGCATGCCCTGCAGCTTGTAGTCATCAACAAAAATGCCGCGCCCGCGCACCAGCCGGCCCTCTTCCAGACGGGCCATCGGCTTCCCCACCCAGCCTCCGGATTTTTCGCCGCCATAATCTTCAATAACAGCCGCTTCATCTTTCACACTTTTCATCCGTTTTCGTTTACCCCGTCCGAACTCGAGGGCTGCTGCGACAGCGCGGCATGCAAGGAGTCAATTAACTTCTGAACGTTTTTTTTGGCCATTGGCTCGAGCAAACCTCCGGCCAGAGAAGGTAACCGTCCGGCAATTTGGGCCTCGCCGATCCAATGCACGATTGTGCCGCCGTCTACAGCATTGTCCAGCTCGAAAGATGCCGTGAGGAGCGCGGTACCGCCCGGGACATCGCCGGCACCTTCATAAACCGCCCGCTGCGGACGCTCTGCTTCCTTCCGTTCCAGGCGCACTGTGGCGCTGCCGCGAATGTGGGCCACTCCCACTCGCAAGGAAACCACCGCATGTGTGTCGTCGACGGCCCGAACGCTTTCGAAATCGGGCAACAATGGAGCGAATTTCGCTGGATCCGACAAAAAATCAAATACCTCCTCACGAACGCGCAATACCTGGAATTCGCCTCGCATTTTGAATTTCATGGCTGAACGCCGCTCCGTGCCGCTTCAATAGCCTTTGCCGCGGCCCTCACCGACTTGAAAATATTTTGATAGCCCGTACAACGGCAAGTATTGCCAGCGAGAGCCTTGCGGATCGCACGATCATCCGGATCAGAGTTTTTCGACAAAAGCTGATAAGTGGACATCAGGAAACCCGGCGTGCAATAGCCGCATTGCAAACCGTGATTGTCCGCGAACGCCTGTTGAATCGGATGAAGAGGGGCGCCCTGACGCGCCAGGCCCTCTACAGTCATCACCTCGCCGCCATTTGCTTGCACGGCCAGGACCGTGCAGGATTTGACGCTGCGTCCCCCTAGCAGCACGGTACACGCGCCGCAATAGCTCGTGTCGCAACCGATGTGGGTCCCAGTGAGGTTTAGCACTTCACGGAGAAAATCAACGAGCAGAAGGCGCGGCTCCACTTCAGATCGTCNNCTCCTCGCCATTCACCTTGACCATGACAGAAATCAATTTAGACTCTTCCGGTGTATTCGTGACTCACCTCCACATGTTCTCCGCGTGCTCTTCGTACGGCAATTCCCACTGCACGGTTGACCAACGACCGTAGTAACACGCGCTTGTAATCCGCCGATCCACGCAAATCGCTCTGCGGGTCGGTGGCTGCCGCGGCAGCGTCTGCCGCGCGCTCGATTGTCTCTTGACGGACAGCTTGCCCATTTAATTGTGCTTCCGCTTCTTGCGCGCGAATCGCCGTCAGTCCCACAGAACCGACGACGATACGGCAATCCTCACAATCGTCACTATCACGCAATCGTAGCTGCACGGCGACGCTGGCCGTCGCGTAAACCGATGGGCAACGTTTAAAAGCCATATATGCGCCTCCACTGTGAGGCGGAGGCTGGTGAACGATGACTTCCCTTATTAGCTCCGTCGGCCTTAGCACCGTAGTGTATGCGTCCAGGACAAATTCCGGCAACGAGATGGTGCGTTCGCCCTGCGCTCCCACGCAGGAAACTTCGCTATCTAGGGCCAGAAGGACTGGCGCCCAGTCTCCGGTGGGATCAGCCTCCGCCAGCGAGCCGCCAATCGTGCCGCGATTGCGGACTTGCACATCCGCAATGCCCGNNAATCGTGCAAAATGGGAACCTGCGAGGCAGCCTTAGATTCCTCAATTTCTGAATGGGTGGCCAATGCCGCGAAGCGAATCGCTCCATTGTCGGCGCCGGATCGCGATAGTTCGCGGACATCCTGGAGATCAACCAGCGCGCTAGGTTGCGAGAAGCGCAGCTTCATCAGCGGAATCAAACTCTGACCGCCGGCCAGGGGGCGTGCGTCTTCACCCAAAACAGCGAGCATTTGGAGAGCTTCCTCCAAAGTACAAGCGCGAAAATATCGAAAAGCCGCCGGATACAAAGCGTTACCTCCCCGCCATTAGGTTGCCCAGGGCTTGCGTCCATGGGACTAAACAGATTAGCCGAAAAGTTTACGGCGTCACGATACGCGACGCAAGCGGAAGGTCTGGGAAAGCTGCGCGCTATCATGGGCCTGCGGCCCCTTGTCAATCTTTTTTACCAGCTGGAAATTCACTCCTGCGTGCTCTATAGTCGCGCTTCCGAATGAGAAAGGAATCTATCGTGCCCATTGTACTTGCCGCCGGAAGCGCGGGTGAATTGGACTTCCCGAAAGCGCTCGCGCGTTTTGGAAGGAAAACCGCTGCAGAAATTGCGCTGGCGAATTGCTACGGCGTGGCGCGGCCTATTCTCGTCCTTGGGGAGCGCGCGGCGGAGATTCAGCGCTTTTTGCCCGTCACAGCTTTGAGTGGGATGGAGTGCGTTATAAACCGACGCTGGCGCCGGGGACAACTCACGTCACTATGGGCGGGCCTCCGACACGTTCCCCCAACAGATGCTTTCATGCTCTATCCGGTGGATATGCCGTTGCTGACCCGTGACATTATTTGCAGGTTGATTCATCGTTACCGCAATTGCCCTTCATACCCCTGTATTGTAATGCCACAGCGCGGAGGCCGGTATGGTCACCCGGTTATATTTTCACCTGACCTGCGCGGCGAGATCATGTCCGCGCGGACAGCCCGCGATGTTGCCTACCGCGATCCAGTCAGAATCTTCACGGTCGCAGTGCGGACATCCACCATATGGACTGACTTCCGAACGCCGACCGAATATGTGTACTGCAAACGCCGCTTCGCTCACTTGCACTCATCTCCGCCGAACATCAGAGCTAATAAGTAATCATAGTTTCCAACCGGTATTTCGCTTATACACGGGGGTGGGATCGGAAAGGATCAGAAAATGCGTAACCAACGCGCCCAGCCAACTGCTTCCCAACTTTATTTTCCAGCCATTTGCGGGTGCCATTGGGTAGGCCCGGCGTCGTGAGATACGCTCTCAGATCACTCTCGTCGTCCAGATCCATTTCCAGCCGCAGATGTCGAAGGACAGTGCAATGGGAATTGCGCTGCTGGGCTTCCTCCATGTGTCTAGGAAAGCTATTCTGGCCGAAATGTGACGGGAACAAGGTCGGCGGCGTGCGCATCAATGCGTTCGTGCCAGTACCATCGCGCGACGGAACGATTGTCATTGACGGAGCCGCTTGCGCGTGGCCGAACAGCCATTCGACATCGGTGGACTCGAGCAATGGTAAATCAATCGGAAGTCGGAGCAATGAAGTCACACCATGATTCTGGCACCATAGCGACGCGGCATCCACGGAAGCGCTCTCGGAAACTTGAGTTTCCTCTCGTAGCACTTCCCACCCGAGAGATTGGGCCTTTTCAATGGCTGGCTCGTAACTGCTTGTGAGAAAGATGCGGTCCGCGCCATGCGAGGCATGAATCACCGCGCAGAAATCATCGAACATGGCTTTGGCAAGACCGGTGCGCTCTTCCTGCGTGAGTATGGTCGCCAACCGCTGCTTGGCATGGTGCAGGTCTTTTACCGGAATAAGCAGCGCACGCATTAATGGGCGGATGACAGTGGCCGCGCCGGAACATCTCTCGGCGCGCAGTCCGCAGCGGCATCTGGGAAAATACTGAGACGGTTCTCCCCTGTGGAGAAAGAAGGACGCATCTCGCCGCTATCCTTCGATTCGCCTTCCGCCGATGTCGAATAAACGTTTTGCAGTTTATACAACGTGCTGCGTTCGGCGGGAATGCGCTCGATTCGCCGAATTAAACGGCGGAACTCCTCTGGAGCTACATATTCTCCAAAGGTGGCCCCCGCTGATTTTGAGATGCTTTCTTCCATTAACGTCCCGCCAAAGTCATTCGCTCCAGCTTCCAGGCAAGCCAGCGAAACATCGAAACCCAATTTGACCCATGAGACCTGAACGTTTCGCACCCAACCATCCAGCATCAGGCGTGACAGCGCGTGTACGGCGAGATCCTCGCGCAAGCTGCTGCCCGGCCGCGAACGGTCGCGCCGGTAGAGCCGGGTGTTTTCATGGATGAACGCGAGTGGGACGAATTCAGTGATGCCGCCGGTTTCCCTTTGAATATCGCGAAGCAACATCAAATGCCGCACCCAGTGTTCGGGCCGCTCTACATGTCCATACATCATCGTGGAAGTGGACGGCAATCCTACGGCATGTGCCGCACGAATAATTTCCACCCAGCGATTGACATTAAGTTTATTGGGACTGAGCGCAGATCGCACTTCATCGTCCAGAATTTCCGCCGCTGTGCCAGGAATACTGGCCAGTCCCTCATCCTTGAGCATTAGCAAATAGTCGCGCAAAGACATCGCGGTTTTCTCGACGCCGTATGCAATTTCCATAGGAGAAAATGCATGGATGTGCATCGAGGGTAGCGCGCTCTTGATTGCGCGTAACAAGTCGCGGTAGTAGAAACCATCCAAGTCGCGCGGCAAACCACCCTGAATACAGACTTCAGTCGCGCCGCATGCCGCCGCCTCGCGAGCCTTCGTAACNNATTGGTGAAATTAATATTGCGATTGACGACGTAGGTAATGGTACTCCCCACGCGCTCGCGCCTCTTCTCGTCCGCTACCTTTACAAGCGCACGAAGATCGTCGGCATCCGCCCGCGCCAATAAATTGCCGTCCTCAAATCCCAAATCTTCGCCTTGCAGGGACCTTTCCAGAACGCCGCGAACTGATGCGCTCGCGCGCCCCATGCATTCGTCCAGAGTAAAATCTCGCGGACGAAAGTACACAGCTTTACGCAACGGGAACCTCCGCGGGTATCGCATAGCCATCCGCGTCGGCCATTCGCGCGAGGTACGGCTTCAATTCTTCGGCAATAAATTCCGGCTGCCCCACAAATTCAGGATAGATCGCCAACCGCTCGCGAAGTTGAAATCCCGCGCTTTCAGTGGTTGCTCGCAACGCGGAAATTTGGGGCCATCCAAATTCAGGGTTGATAAAATCGGGCGTCACCGGAGATATGCCGCCCCAATCGTTGATGCCGGCATTGAGCAGTCGCCCGTAATCCGGTGCGCTCAGGTTGGGAGGCGCCTGGATGTTCGTTTCTCCGCCGAGGGTTAGCCGGCTAACCGCCACCACACGCAAAAACGCTTCCGATGAAGGCTCCGGCTGGGCCGCCATCCGGGTAGCGGGTTTGGCCCTGAAATTTTGAATAATAACTTCCTGAATGTGGCCGTAGCGCTCGTGAATTTCGCGGATGGCCAGCAGCGTGTCCACTGTTTCTTCCAGGGTCTCGCCAATCCCGACCAGCAGACCTGTGGTAAATGGGATGCGCGAGCGCCCCGCATCCTCAATCGTCTTTAGACGCAACCGTGGAGCTTTGTCTGGGGCTTGCCAGTGTGATGCTCCGCGATGCAGTAACCGCTCACTCACGCTTTCGAGCATCAAGCCCAGGCTTGCATTGCTTCGCTTCAGCGCGGCCAAATCCGCAGCGGGCATCACGCCCGGATTCGAATGCGGCAGCAACCCTGTTTCTCTGAGCGTCGTGCNNTCGGGCTGATCTCCCAAGCTGAAAAGCGCTTCCTTGCAGCCGGCCTTTCGCGCCTCCGTGGCGACATGCAGGACCTCTTCGGGCGACATGAAATGCGCCCCGGCGTCCTCGGGATCGCGGCGGAACGTGCAATAGCCGCAACGATCGCGGCACAGGTTGGTCAGCGGGATGAATACTTTCTTCGAAAAACTGATCGTGCGGCCCTTGACTCGATTCCGAAGAGCAGAGGCTGACTCAAGCAAGCCCGTTAGCGGCGCAAACCGCAAAATCGAAAGCGCCCCGGAGCGGCTAATGCCGTGCCCCATTTCCGCGCGACGCAGCACGCGCTCTACGCCGTGATCCGTCAGGATGGGTGCTGCTTGGAGCGAAGTCACAACCGCCCCGATTCGGGCAAGTCAGTAATTCGAATTCCGGCGTCCTTCATCTTGTATCTCCGGTTCAAACCGATGAGCAATGCGGTCAGCGATTCTACCAGGCGCGCATTTTCCAGCCTGCCTCCATCAACATACCGGCAACCCGGAATTGCTTCCACCCACGGTCGCACACGCTCGCGGTTATCGCCGGCATCAGCGCACACTAATACGTCGCATTCTACCAGCGATGCAATATTGCGGAGGGCATCCGCTGAAATATTCTGGAACGCGGCTGCCACGGCGATATTCGCGGGAACGTGCCGCGCGGTCTGCTCCGCAGCGGACCCTTCCCACACTCCCAGCAGCCGCACAGCCGAACCACCCACAGTGGTCTCCAACGGTACGGTGCAATCAATCAACATTTGTCCGGAACGAAAACTATGGCGAAGCGCAGTCAGCGTGGGAATTTGCACTGCAAAAGGCACCGCCAGCACCAAAAGAGAAGTCGTGGCTACCAATTCGGTGTTGGAGAATGCTTCGATTTCAGCGGACTTCGTGCCCAGAATATCCCGAATTTTTTGGGCGCCTTCTTGAGCGCGTTCCTTGAGTCGCGAGCCAATTCGAACTTTCTTTCCGGCTGCCGCCCAGCGTAGCGCTAATCCCCAGCCTTGGGCGCCTGTCCCACCGATGATACCGATGCTGTCGTCTGTATTCATACTTCATTCCGGATGTGTCAGCATCAATTAGCGTGCCACCGAACGCGTGAACGTCTACGAAGCATTGTAGTATCCGCAACCAGCGGACGCCTGAAGCAACTTAGTCCCACGCCCATTCACGAAAACCATAAAATGGTGCCCGGTGTGGGATTCGAACCCACACGTCCCTTGCGGGACGGCGGATTTTAAGTCCGCTGCGTCTGCCATTCCGCCACCCGGGCACGAAGGACTAAGAATAATTCTTACGGGATGTTACTGCAATCCGGACGTGAGAATAGAAAGCAGGAGTCGGCTTGCCAAGTCACCATTGATATAACAGGGGCCGCACATCATGTATATAGACCCAGCGCCCGGGATAAACGCGTGAGGTCCCGGTCGTCTATGGCTCGCCGGGCAGGTTCGACGAAGCGACAACGGATGGCGCGGGCTCAGCGGGCGCGCAGGGCATCTTTCCCAAGCTCTTAATCTTGGCGGCAAGCTGCTCGGCTATGAGTTCATGTCCAGCCATGGATGGGTGAACGTGATCTACAAATAGCGGGACTTGGTCCTTGTCCTTCCACGAATCAATGATATTCACGACGGGAACATTTTCGTTCCTGGCAAAATCCAGCATCGTTTGCTGCATGGGGTCCAAGTTTCCCCGTTGCTGATTTGAAGGCAAAACCAGCAGGATCATCGTCGCATGATGCTGCCGGCAGGTCGCCAGGCTTTGTTGCAACTCGCGGTAAAAGCGTTGCGTGTCGGCCACTTTGCGTTTGGTGACATTCCACGATCCCTCCACCAGCTTACCGCGCAGTTTGTAATATATAAATCTCCGCAATAAATGCTCGACGGTGAACTCGTAAACAGCCGAGCGGCGAACATAGTGCTTCAGCCATACCCTGCGCAACAGGGCTTGGCGATTAGCACCCTGCAAATCCGTGAAGTTCTCGAATTCGGTATTGAAGCTGTATGCCACAATGGCAATATCGGGCTCAAAGCCATCCTGAAATACAACTTGCAGGCGATCGTTCACCTGGGCATTGGAATACGCGTCAACACCCGCGGAGATTCCCTGGAATCGCACACGAGGGCAGTGGTAACTGTTTAGTATCCTTTGAAGATCCGCGGCGTATGTCCCGTCATCTGTCGCGGCCCAACCCTGCGTAACAGAATCGCCGAATGCAAAGATTCGAACTTGGCCAGGTTGTTTCGGTCCCAAGGCGACGGGATACCGAAACCGGTCGGGACTAATGGTCACGGGCACGTGAGTAGCCACATCCAAACCCCTGCCTGGCACCGGCACCCAAAGCAACCGCTGGTCGGGAACGTAGCTGGTCGTTTGGCCGTAATTGCCGAAGATTCGCAATGCCACTTCCATAACCAGCAGAATGAGGATGAGGACGCCTAGAAATTTGAACAGGCCGCGGAAGAAGCGTCCTAGTGCGCCGCGTTTCTGTTGCGGGATATTATCGGCCACTTGTTTTCAATCTCCTGATTTTCATACGTGATTGTATAAATTATGACTTGGGGGAGCAGCTCTGTGTCGCGGGCGCACAGGGAAAATCTGTGAATCTATTCTGCTGGGCTGTCCATTTCTTTGTCCGAGTCCGGCTGGGTCTGCGATGTTTCAAGCGATCCAGGCACCACGTTCACTTCCGTTGTTTCCGTCGAAGTTGTCGGATCTTTTTCCGAGTTCGTGATCAGCCGACTCTTAAGTGCATTCGTAATCAGGCGCACTAACGTCTGCGCTGCCTTTCCATCCGAATCACGCTCCGGGTTGTAACCGGTGATCTCGATTGCCGCCAGATATCGCTCTGCAGCCAGCGTGGTAAAGACCTGCTGCACATATTCTAACCCCAAGCCGCCCGCGCCCAAATGATTCACCGCCGCCATTTCGTCATGAGCAATGACGTCGGCATCCAAATGGAACAGAAATTCATGTTGATGACCATGAATCTCTTCCACCGCTTCCCGCGCCGCCTCGGCCGGCGACCGGCTGGCAATCTTCTCGGCTTTATGAGAATGCAGAGGTGACCGCCAGAGCCATTCCTGTTCGGCAGGATCGAGCCTTGCGATGCCAAAAAGAACGATCTCCGGCTCGCGCACCAATGGCGGCTCAAGTTGTTGCGAGCGCATCAGTTCCGCAGCTCCGCGCCCCGCGATGTGCGCCACGGTCATGCCGTCGAGAAAGCCGGAAGGCGAAGTAGCTGGGACGTTGAGGTCAGGATCCCGATCGAAATAGAATAGGCTAAGAGCCCGAGGGTAATATCGGCGCAAGCCCGCTACGGTGGCTAGGGCAATGGAACAATCCCCGCCAAGGATCAGCGGTAAACCGCCGCTCCTTACCGCTTGCTCAACCAACGGGCGCAATGATTCAGTCGACCGAACTACGCTCTTAAGATTTCGAGCGCGCGGGTTCTCGTCATCAGGTTGGAAAGGAATAGTTGCGCTATCGCCTAGGTCGGTGACTTCGAAACCGGCCTCGCGCAAGCGAGTTGCTAAACCCGCCGCGCGCAGATGCTTAGGCGCCTTTTCACTGCCGGCAATCGAAGCACCGGCGCTGGTGGGCGCCCCAACAATGACAATTTTATTTATTTGGCGCGCAATTCGGCCCGCCACGGGTAGCTCCTTGGGAATACATCGCCGGCACTAGACGCGCGCTGACGCTTCGCGATGCGCCGCCAACTCCGGCGGCAATGTGAACCGGACATCTTCGTTGATTAAATCCAAATCCCGCTGATCCGTATAGCCAAGACTGGCCAATTTCTGGCTAACCTGCTCAACCAGAATTTCAGGAGCCGAAGCCCCCGCCGTCAATCCCACGCTTCGCGTATCCCCAAGCCACTCCGCCTGTATATCATTGGCGTCTTCAATCAGGCGGGATCGGACGCCGGCGCGTTGGGCGACTTCGACAAGGCGGTTAGAGTTTGAACTATTGGCCGAACCCACCACCAGAATCAATTCCACTTCCCGGGCCAGCGCCTCGACAGCCTCCTGGCGGTTCTGCGTCGCGTAGCAAATATCATCGGAAGCGGGTCCCGCAATGGTGGGGAACCGCTGGCGCAGCCGAGCCACAATTTCCTGGGTGTCGTACATGGAAAGCGTCGTCTGGGTAAGGTAGGCCAGCCGGGTTGGGTCTGCCACCTCCAACTGGTCTGCTTCTTCCACCGTACCGACCACCACAGTGCGATCGGGCGCTTCCCCGGAGGTTCCCACGATTTCCTGGTGGTCACGGTGCCCGATCAAGATTAACGTGCGCTCCTCGCGGGCGAACCGCAAAGCTTCGAGGTGGACTTTGGTCACCAGCGGGCAAGTAGCGTCAATTACCTTCAGCCGACGCTCTTGTGCCTCTTCCCTTACGCGAGGCGGGACGCCATGGGCGCTAAACACCAACACCGCGCCCTCGGGAACTTCGCGGATGGTTTCCACAAAAATCGCCCCGCGCCGGCGCAATTGCTCAACTACGTAGCGGTTATGAACAATCTCGTGATGGACATAGACCGGTGAGCCGAAGGCCTCCAGCGCCAGTTCCACGATATCCACCGCCCGCACCACACCGGCGCAGAACCCTCGGGGCCGTACCCGCATCAGCAACTTTTGACCATTTCCGTTGGTTCGGGGAATCCCCGGAACGCCACCGCCATGGTTCGCGGGTTCCCGGGACGCTTGTCCGTTCGCTCGTTGACCCTGTATTTGTGTGAGCATGTCTCTTAGACCGACAATTTTACCTTACCCGCGCCCTCCCGGCAAACGAACGGGCTGAAAACTGCCTACCCATTCCGAATCGCATGGTTTAGCGGAGGAGGATCCCGAAATTCAAGATATCTTGATATGCCTACACTCAAGCTGGAATCAACATTCCAGCCGGCCAGCAGCCAGAGCTTGTTGTACTCGGCTGTGCCGCCGACTATAAAGAAAGTAAATCACCAAGCCGATGACCAGCCAGATGAATAACCTTATCCAAGTGTTGAGGGGCAGGCTGACCATCATCAACATGGAAATCAATATGCCCATGATAGGTACAAACGGCACCCAAGGCGTGCGGAAGGGACGTGGTAAATCCGGGCGCCGTCGCCGGATAACCCACACACCTGCGCATACGATTACAAATGCGAGCAAGGTCCCAATGCTCACCAATTCTCCCAATATTGAAATCGGAATTAACGCCGCGAAGATGCCCACAAAGATACCGACGGTTATTGAGGAAACGTACGGTGTGCGGAAACGCGCGTGGACGCGGCTGAAGAATGGCGGCAGGAGCCTGTCTTTCGACATGGAATAAAATACCCGTGACTGCCCCAGCAACATCACCACCATCGTGCTGCTAAGGCCCGCCAGGGCTCCAATTTTCACCAGCAGGCTGCCCCAGCGCACCCCTGCGGCATCAATCCCGACCGCGATAGGATCAGGTACGTTCAGCAGTCTGTAGCTCACCAAGCCAGTTAGCACCAACGCAACGAGAATATACAGCACTGTGCAAACGACCAGCGATCCCAGGATGCCGATGGGCATATCCTTTTCCGGATTTTTTGCCTCCTGCGCCGCCGTGGAAACTGCGTCAAAGCCGATGTAGGCGAAGAAAATTACGCCCGCCGCGCGCGAAATTCCCGACCATCCATAGGCGCCAAATGTGCCTTCATTTGGCGGAATGAAGGGATGCCAATTGGCCGAAGCCTGAGCCGTATGATGCAACAGATACATCCCGCCGATCGCGAGAAAAACGATGAGTACGGCAACCTTTACAGCCACAATAAAGTTGTTGAAGTTGGCTGATTCCTTGATTCCGATTACCAGAATCGTCGTGGTGATGGCAATTCCTATAAACGCCAAGAGGTTGAAAGCACCGAAAGCATGGGGCAGGGCGGCCGCATCCACTCCAGCGGCTTTGAGGGCCGGCGCGATTCGGCTCAACGGTTCCCAATGGTTGTTGTAATAAACGAACGGCGAACCAGGTGTTCCAGCCAATGCCGGTGGCAACTTAATACCAAAATCACCCAGCAAGCTGATGACGTAACCGCTCCAGCCCGAGGCAACCGTGGCCGCGCCGAAGGCGTATTCAAGGATTAAGTCCCAACCGATTATCCAGGCGAATATCTCTCCCAGAGTGGCGTACCCGTAGGTATAGGCCGAGCCAGCGACGGGAATCATCGAAGCGAACTCGGCGTAGCACAAACCGGCAAAGACGCATCCCACGGCGGCAAGAATGAAAGAGAGCACCACGGCCGGCCCGGCGTATTTCGCGGAGGCCACGCCTGTCAGCACGAATATTCCCGTACCGATGATTGCGCCAATTCCCAGGCTCACCAAATTGGTGGCCCCCAGGACTCGTTTCAGGCTGTGCTCCCCGGTTTCATGCGCTTCGTTCAGAATTGTATCTAACGGTTTGGTAGCTAGAAGGTTCATGGTTGTCCTAAACAGGAAGGCATCGCATCATACTGAATCCCGGACTTCCGCTCAAGAAGAAAACCTCCGCACCTTTGAAACGGACGCGCACTGGCCTTGCTCCCGGGCATGGATGCTATTTTGCCGCATCTTGGGCCATAGCAAAAGAGGATAGTCCTGGAGTTGCTGAATAAAGTCGCTATCGTCACTGGAAAGGGGCGAGGCATCTGACGCGCAATTGCCCCGCGATTTCGAAACAAAGAGAATATTCTAACATCAGCAACGTTACGATGGAGGAGGCGCTTTCATGGAGCAGCCCGTTGCGATGTTGAAGGAGGCGCTTTGGGGCATTACTCATGGCCTAGCAACGGAGGGGGCGCATAAATGCGTTCGCGTAAACGCTGTCAGCCTGGGTCAGGTTCCCGAAACGATAGTGTCACAACAGCAGGGACGGCTCTGGCCGATAGAAACTGGATCAATGCATGAACAAATAGTGGAGGGCGCTTCGCGGGGAATTTTGCAAGGCCGCTCTCAGACGGCGGCGGAAATCGCTGCACAGCCATCTTTCTGGCGAAGATCAGGCCAGCGCTATCACCGGGCAGTTGCTGAACGTGGGCGGCGGAATGGCCTTCTACTGAACCTGTCCAACTGCCTGACGCCACGGCGGACCATGGGAGCGCTGGCCGTGACGAGCGATTCCGCAATGCCCAGCACGCGAATTCCAAAAGAGCTCAACCCGTAGAAAACTGCGAAGGCAAGCGCCAACATAACGAAGGCAACAGCAAAGAGAACTTCTGCCGCCACGATTTCCCTGACAAAATAAATCTGCGCCGCTAAAACTGCCGCAACCACCCATCCCAGCCACTTATGCGCTGCATCTTTGTCCATAGGTGTTGTCCTTCCTCGTTGGATACCTGCCCATAACCAGAAGCCGCCAATGGCGAACAAACAGCGTAATACGAAGCAGCTCAAATGTCGAGGATATTTTCCGTGCCGATTCAGGTGGGGAAAACGGACTATACAGCGGGATCACATGGCAAAACCTAATCAATGAGTTTCGTGCGCGTGACGTCGAGCGGGCGATCAATCAGCAGCGCCATTCGTTCGATGAATTGCGCGGTGTGAGGCAAACCCGCGTGAATTTCGGTGGATGTAGAAGAGCTGGGGATCGCGCGTCGAACGAAAGGCGTGAATGCCAAGGCAACCTGCTTCTTCGCGGGAGGAGCCAACAACATCGTGTAATGCCTCGTCGACAGCACCTTCATAGCCCGCGCAGGCGTGAAAACGCCCAAAGACAAATAACTCCACGAGCCCTCCGTCGTTCAGGTCCGCAGTCTTGGCCACCCACTTGCGCTCCGCCAAAATCACTATGGCAGCCAGTATTCACTTGCTCCTCAACGGCTTTCGAAGGGATAACGGCTTTGCGCCAGCACGACCGTCGCGACCCGCCGTCGCAACGCGATGGAATTCACCGCTTCGTGCTTGGTGAACCGTTTCAGAACCGCCAACTGCGCGCGAAGCGTGTCTCCCTCGTCGATGGCAGCCAGCGCCATACGCGCATTACTGCCCACGCGATCCATGGCGTTATGGACGAACGCTTGCGCCGCATCGCCCATCGCTTCGGTTATCGGGCTCAGATGCGCGCCGATACCTACCGTTTCTTTGGCGACCGCCTTGCGCACCCGCATCACGCAGCTTTCCATTGTATAAATGTCAATCGCCATATTTGCCAGCGCTACTACAATCTCCTGCTCGCCGCTGAGTTGATCCCTGAACTTCCGCATGGCAGCGCCCGCTGTCATTAGAAATGCGTTCTTCGCCGCAGCGGCGCAACGCTCTTCTTCCGCAAGCGGTCCATTGTTTGGAACCACAGCCTGGGGCCCGGCGAGTACTTCCTCCTGCAGCTTCATCGTGGCGGAAATCAGTGGCAGCGAACCGGCCAGCGCTCGCTTCATCAGCATCTGGATAATCAGCATCCTGTTGATTTCATTGGTGCCCTCGAAGATGCGATTGATCCGGCTGTCGCGATAAGGGCGGGCCACGGGATACTCTTCGTGGTAGCCGTAGCCGCCGAAAATTTGCACTGCCTCGTCCACCACATAATCCACCGCTTCGCTGCACATCACTTTTGCGATGGAACATTCGATGGCGTACTCTTCCAGCGCCTGCATGACCTGGCGAGTCTTGTCTTCGCCGTGGGCGCTGGACACAGCATCAGCAATCAATCCCGCCGAGCGGTAAACCAGACAATCCATCGCGAAGATGCGAATCGCCATTCCCGCGAGCTTTTCCCGCATCAGGCCAAATTCGCTTAGCGGCTTGCCAAACGCAATCCGCTCCTGGGCATATTTTGCGGCTGATTCCAGAACTTTCTTCGCGCCACCCAGGCATGAAGCGCCCAGCGTCAGCCGCCCGGCGTTGAGCGTGTTGAACGCTACGATATGGCCACGGCCGATTTCATGCAGCAGGTTTTCCCGCGGCACGGGGCAGTTCTCAAAAAAGATGGGCACGGTGGAACTGCCTTTGATACCCATCTTTTTTTCTTCAGCGCCAATGGAAAAACCCGAATAGCCTCGCTCCACGATGAAACAGGAAAATTTCTCGCCGTCCACCTTGGCGAACACAATGAATACATCCGCAAAGCCGCCATTGGTAATCCACATCTTCTGCCCGGTCAGGAGCCAGTGCTGGCCATCTGGTGAGAGTACCGCTCGTGTTCTTGTGTTGAGCGGATCGGAACCTGACTGAGGCTCCGATAGCGCGTAGCAGGAAATCCATTCCCCGGTCGCAATCTTCGGGAGATATTTCCTCTTTTGCTCCTCAGTGCCAAAATACACGATGGGTATCGTGCCGATACCCGTATGGCCTCCGTGGGTAACCGCAAATGACGCGTATGCGGAAAGCTTCTCCGAGAGCAACGTGGTGGATACTTTGTCCAGACCCGTGCCGCCGAATTCCTCGGGAATTCCCCCGCCCAATAGACCCAGCTCACCCGACTTCTTCAGCAGCTCCGCCATCAGACCTGATTCATGCTGTTCCAACTCATGAACATGCGGTAGAACTTCATGGGCCACGAACTCTTCGGCCGTCTGGCCAATCAGGCGCTGGTCGTCGGCAAAATCGGCTGAAGTAAACATCTTGTCCGGGTGGCTGACCTCAATTAGAAAACTGCCTCCGCGTTTCGCTAAGGCGGCGGTAGTCCCTTCCGGTGTTGAAACCGATGTTGTCGCCATAAGTGGCCTCGCTAATCGTGATTCTTCCCGTACCGACGGATTTGCCTGCTAGCGTCTGGAGCCGAGCCTGCCATCGCCGAAAAGCTATTTTCGCACACGATCCGCTGAAACGCGGCGTGTTACGAGCCACGGGGCGGTCAGGTCGCATCAATACCGCAAGCCGCGCTGGACATCCTGCCGGAAGAAAACTATTGTCGGTGTAGGCCGAACCTCGTGCTGCTTTCCGGCGCAGGAGAAACAGGCCTCAATAAAGCCAGCAAATAGAGAGGTTACACACAATGGGTCGCCCGGTAATGCATTTCGAAATTGGTTGTACCGATTCGCCTCGCACGGAAAAATTTTATTCGCAATTATTTCAGTGGAATATTGAACACTTGGGTCCGGCGGCAATGGTGAATACCGGAAGTGACATGGGCATCAACGGCCACATTACGTCACTGGGGCACGAACCCCGCAACTACATGACCTTTTATGTTCATGTGGATGATTTTACTCCCTACCTCGAGAAAGTTGAATCGCTCGGGGGAAAGGTTCTTATTCCGCCCACTGAGATACCGAATGCAGGGCATTTTGCATGGCTGGGCGATCCCGATGGAAATATCGTCGGTCTGTGGAAGCCGCTGGCCCGCTAGGCATTTGCACTACACTCGCGCGCAAGTTCGATGCATCGGCAACGGAGTTTGCAGTAGCTTTCTATTGAAGGCGCGGGGCCAGCAGTAGTACGGCGCGTATGCGGCCCTTCAAACCAGACCCTCAAAGATGCCGGCGGCGCCCATTCCACCTCCGACGCACATCGTGACCATTCCGTAACGACGCCCGTTTTCGGTGTTAGGCCGCGCATTGCGCCGGGCTAATNNAGCTGTCAGTTTCGCCCCGGTGCATCCCAGCGGATGACCCAGTGCAATTGCGCCACCATTGGGATTCACCCGCGACTCATCCAATCCAGCCAGACGAATAACCGCCAGCGACTGTGCCTCGAATGCCTCATTCAATTCGATGACATCAATCTGTTCCAGCGTGAGTCCAGCCAGCTGCAGTACTTTCGGAATTGCCGCCACGGGTCCAAGCCCCATTTCTTCGGGCGCGCAACCGGCCACGGCAAATGCCACGAACCGAGCCAACGGCCTAACACCGGTTGCAAGCGCACGCTCCGCGCTCATCATAACTGCGGCGGATGCCCCGTCGCTCATCTGCGAACTGTTCCCCGCCGTCACCGTCCCCTTGGCGTGGAACGCCGGTTTCAGCTTCGCCAGCACTTCTCGCGTGGAATCGGCGCGCGGGCCTTCGTCCTTCCGAAAGCAGATCTTGCGAGTCTTGAGATGGCCATTCGAAACTTCAGTGCACTGTACGTCCACCTCCACAATTTCGTCGTCGAATTTCCCCTCTGCCATCGCCGCGAGCGCTTTCTGATGACTTCCAATTGCAAACTCGTCGGCTTCTTCGCGACTGATCGAATACTTTCGCGCTATGTTTTCCGCCGTCATGCCCATATTCAGATAGGCATCGGGGTAGTGCTCCATCAGCCATGGATCGGGGGAAATCTTGTTGCCGCCCATGGGAATCAAACTCATTGATTCTGTGCCGCCCGCGATGATGACATCCGCGCCGCCGATGGCGATCCGCTCGGCGGCCATTGCAATGGCTTGCAGACCCGACGCNNAGAAACGGTTAATCGTCATTGCCGGAATTTCAACCGGCAGGCCAGCGCGCAAAGAGGCAATCCGGGCCACGTTCATTCCCTGCTCGGCTTCCGGCATCGCGCAGCCCAGAATCACATCGTCAACTTCGCGCGGATCCAGCCCCGGCAGATCGGCCATTGCTCTGCGAATCGCAATCGCAGCCAAATCATCCGGACGCACGGCGCGCAAAGCGCCTCGCGGCGCCTTCCCCACTGGTGTCCGGACAGCGCTGGCGATTACTACCTCACGCATTCACGTGACCTCAACGAGCAATTCCGAGAACCGCAGCACGCCAAATGGGGCGAGCCGTCAAAGCCCAGACTGAGTCTCGGCCAATCAAGCGAACACAGCCGCATTTGAAAACTGTCCCCTTTACGACGTTAGGGATTGACCTTCATTTTCAGCTTGCCCCTATTTTCCTCAATGAAAGCGCGAAGCGGTTCGACCGAATCGAGCAGGCGAATCCACTGCTCGTAGTAAAGGGTTACCGGAAAGCGGCCCAGTCCGTAAACACTGACACCGCCTTTCTCGCTCACCCTGAATTCGATCCTGCCGCTTTTCTTGGCACTAGCGGTTTGCTCAAGCTCTGCGATCCGAGCCATCAATTCTTCGCGTGTTGGTTCAGACACAATAATCTCCTTAGAGGTTCATGAGAAAACTCTATCACCGAACAAGTGAACAGCACCTCACGCAATGCATAGGAGCCATCATTGGTTCCATGCGCAGCTCGTTTGCGATCCTGTCACGAATGCGAAAGGCGCGGATAGGGTTTGCCGTGGCGCGGCCTGGATTTGCGCCAGCGGAGGCAGGAACCGGCGAGGAAATGAAGTAGATCGTGTCGGGGTAAAACGCGCGGTCAATGTCAATGGGCGAGGGAGAATTATCGCCGGTGGGATGGGAGTGGTAGATGCCCATGAGCTCGAGGCCGTCGGCGCGTATCTGGCGCACGATGCGAAACAAATCTCTTGGCGCGATCTCGTAAGCTGTGGCGCTGGCGAGCTCGTTGTCGGCTGGATAAGTGCGCGTGATGATGCCGTTCTGCCCGCCCAGCAAGCCGCAACATTCCATGTCCGGCTGGCGCGCGGTTTCGGCGGAAATTCCTTTGAGCACCACGGCAACGATTCGAATAAGTTCGGCCATGAATGTAATGGAACTCGGTTGCGGACTTGGTTCCCGTGCGATTTCTTAACCGCGTCGCGCGCAGGAAAGCGATAGGCATTTGCGGTACGCCAACTGCCGCAACTGTTCAGGCGCTCGCGTGTTCTGTGCGTCTAGGGTTTTTTCTTTTTTGTTGTCGGCTTAAGGGCGCATACGTATTCGTAGCTAATCGCTAGATATGGTTTCAGCTCGTTGGTCTTTTCGAGCAACATCTCGGGAACAGCGACGTATTCCTTCATAACCGCTCCATAGGCCTCGAATAATTCCGTCTTGTATTTCTTCAGGAACCTTTCGCGTTCCCCCGCGGGGAGCCGGAGGGCCATTTCGCCTGAAGGCCCCAGTAGCGAGAACATATGGCCATTTACAGACGTATAGGAATTCGCCGTGCCCTTGCGCTCAATCTCAGGGTGGGCCGCGACGAGTTTTGCATAGAGGGCGAATTTTTCAGCGGGCGCCATGCCTGCGCTCTTGGCTTTCATAGCGTATTCACCTCCTAGAAAAGCTCAACTCGCGCCCTACAAAAGGGCTCGCTTTAATGCCGGTCGCACGTCACGCTTTCTGGGCCTGGCGGCGGAGAAAGGTCGGAACGTCAAGATCATCCGCCCGGACCTTGTTGCGTTCTTCAGCGTTACGCTCTTCGTCTCGTACTTCGCCGCGCAGTTGGGCTGAATCTTGCCGCTGATTTATTAATGGCTGTTGCGGCGCCGTTTGTGATGGTGTGCCGGCACGAATTTGTGCGCCATGTTGTGGCGAACCAGAGGGCCGTGGCGAACCCGAATGCTGCGGCGCTTCCCGCCGCTGGATCCCGGAAGATTGAGTTATGCGAGCGGCGGCATTCACCGGCGTCATAACCGCGGCGGGACGCGTGATTTCAATCTCCCGGCCATCACTTTCGCCATAAGCACCGTCGTCCATATTGGGCGCGTCCAAGCCATGGCCGGATTTCCAGGTCTTGGGCATATAAGTGTGGCGAGGCAGGTCACCTTTCTTTTCGGCCACCTCGCGGAAGCCTGCGGCTATCACGGTGATTTTCACGGAGTCCTTCATGGAATCGTCGAGCACCGCGCCGAAAATAATATTGGCATTTTCGTGAGCGGCCTTCTGGATGACAGTGGACGCTTCATTCACTTCCTGCAGGGACAGAGTGGAGGAGCCGGTGACGTTAATCAGAATGCCCTGCGCGCCCTGAATGCAATTATCCTCCAGCAGAGGGCTGCTGATCGCGCGGTTGGCAGCTTCCGTGGCACGATTAGCGCCGGTGGCCACCGCGGTACCCATCACGGCATAGCCCTGGCCGTGCATGATGGTCTTCACGTCCGCGAAATCACGATTGATAATGCCGGGGACGGTGATGATGTCGCTAATGCCCTGCACGGCTTGGCGGAGAATATCGTCGGCGATGCGGAACGCCTCAAAAAAGCTGGTGCCGCGCTCGACCGTATCCATCAGGCGCTCGTTGGGAATAACGATGACGGTATCCACGCAGCTCACCAACTCTTCGAGGGCTTGCTCGGCCTGCATCATACGACGCTTGCCTTCAAAAGAGAACGGCTTGGTAACCACGGCGACGGTGAGCGCGCCCAACTCACTGGCGAGATTGGCCACGACAGGTGCGGCGCCGCTACCAGTGCCTCCACCGAGACCGGCGGTAACGAAAACCATGTCCGAATCGTCAAGAGCTTCCAAAATTTTTTCGGTGTCTTCGAGCGCAGCCATGCGGCCCATTTCAGGATTGGCGCCGGCGCCAAGTCCCTTGGTAAGTTTCGCCCCAAGCTGAATTTTTAGAGGTGCCTGCGAAAGTTTGAGCGCCTGCAAATCAGTATTGGCGGCGATGAACTTCACGCCTTCCACTTTGGCTTTAATCATGCGGTTGACGGCATTGGTGCCCCCGCCGCCTACGCCAATAACCTTGATTTTCGCCCCGCTCTGGGAATCGTCGCTAAAGGAAACTCTTAACGGACCATCTTTTGGTGCCATGCAACCTCCCCGGAATCACAGAAGATAGGAATGATAAATCGAATAATTGCCTAGACTAAGCCTTCCCGCCCGCAAAGTGCGATTTCCTGTTACGAACCAAAAATTCTGCTCCACCATCCGCCCCGCGCATTGCCATCCTGGCCACCGCTCAGCCGCATCCGCACCCCATAAAGAATTAATCCCACTGCGGCGGAAAATTCCGGTTCGGCTAAGTCGTCGGGCATGGATGGCAAAGGTCGCGGGCCGGCCATGCGCACCGGCAGCAAAAAAGTCTGCTCGGCTAATTCCAGAAACCCTCGCAAGCGCGCTGCGCCGCCGGTGAAAACGAATCCGGCGGGAATCTGGGCGTCCAATCCACCTCGCTGGAGGTCATCGCGAATCAGCACCAATAGTTCCTGCCCGCGAGCCTGAGTGATTTCAGCGATGCTGCGGGAAAGGACTGTGCGTGGGGGGCGATCTCCCACACTGCCCACTTCAATTTCCGTTCCGTCGGGGAACGTGCCTTTCCAAGCGGAGGCGTGCTCGCACTTGACACGTTGCGCCTCGGGAATGGGGGTGCGCAGTCCAACGGCAAGATCGTTTGTGAAGTGATCCCCACCTACGGGAAACGCCGCCGTGTGGCGCACGACACCTCCGCTAAAGACGATAATTTCCGTCGTTCCTCCGCCAAGGTCCACCAAACAACAGCCCAACTCGCGTTCATCATCCGTGAGGCAGGCTTCGGCTGCGGCAAGAGGCTCGAGGACAGTATCGCTTACAGTCACTCCTGCTCGATTGACGGCGGTAATCACGTTTTGAACAGCGGTGGCTGACGAAGTGACAATGTGGACATCCGCTTCCAGGCGTTGACCGACCATACCGATCGGATCTCGGATGCCATCCTGGGCATCGAGTACAAATTCTTGTGGAAGAACGTGAAGAATTTCCCGTCCGCTCGGGAGGGTAATGCCGCGGGCGGCTTGCACGGCTTCACGAACATCCTCGCGGCGAACGTCGCGAGGACGGCGGCCCAGGGAAATTCCCCCCCGGCTGTTGAGTCCGCGAATATGGCTGCCCGCTACACCAATCACAGCGGATTCAATCGGTGAACCGGCTTCGCTCTCAGCAGCTTCTATGGCTTGTCGAATGGAGGCGACAGCGGAATCGAGATTAACAATTTGGCCGCGGCGCCCGCCATGAGAATCCGTGGAACCGTGGCCAAGGAATCGCAACCCGGTTTCTCCAGGGTCGGCAATGATGGCGCAAGTCTTGGTGGTTCCAATATCCAGCGCGGCGATGAAACGATCCTTGCGGCCCAAAAAACTGGTTCTCCTTAAGATTACTAAACCCTAAAGCGCACACCCTATATACCAATCACGGACCTTGCGGAGCCTGCATTGCGCCGGCGGATGACGCCCCCACGGATTGAGGATTAACCACAGCTTCCTTTCCAAAACGCATATCCACCGCCTCGATGCGGCCTACCGTGGCTCGCCACTGCCCGGCGTTTTCCAGCAACGTACGAAATTTATCCTGAAAATCGCGATCTCCGAACTCTACCACGACGGCTCCTGCTTGGCCCGAATCCGTAGCGGCTCCATGATCTATATCCTCCAAGCGCGCGAATGTGGCGCGCACATCCGCTGAATCAGAAAGATCCACCTCACTGACGACATCGCTGGAGCCGGCCCGCACCAAATCAATTTGCCGCAGGAAATTCAAGAGCATGTGAATGCGCTGGCTACGATCCGCCTGCGGCATCTCCGACGAAATGCCAGTGACCACTGGAAAATAGAATGTGCCTTGCCCGGGTCGTTCGAGAATGGCTCCGTCCGCATCCACAAGGAACAGCGCCGCACCAAGGCGAAGCCATGCGACGGGAGCACGTTCGCGAACCGCGACGGATAGGCGATCAGGAAGAGTGCGGTGGACGATAGCCTGTTGAATCCAGGGAATCTGTTCAATTTCAAGACGGCGTTGGCCCAGCGGAATCCGCAGAATGCTCCGGTCACGGTCTCCGGCGAAGACCTCCAAAATACTTCCGGTGGAAACGAAATGATTGCCGGTAACGACGATTTGCGAAGGGTGCAGCAACAAGAAACGCGGCGAGAAAAATGCGAAATGGATGCTGAAAGCCAGGATTATCGCGGCGGCCGACCAGGCCATGGCGATCACCAGGCCGCGAAAATAGCCGCGCCACTCGCGGCGGCCGAATTTTCGGCGTTTAATTTCGACCGGCTTCTGCCGGCGCAGGTAGCGAGGTTCTTCGTCGTCCACTACACCGGGAGGGAGCGCGCCAGCCTCAATGTCCTTCAGTTTTCCCAGAATATCACTTCCCTTTCAAGCTCGAGGCCGTGGGCGGCGAAGACGCGATCTCGGACGGTTTCGATGAGAGCCAACATATCTGCGCACGAGGCGTGCCCCGTGTTGACAAAGAAATTGGCGTGGCGATCACTCACCATTGCATCGCCCACGCGAAAACCCTTTAGGCCCAGTTCGTCCAAGATGCGCCCAGTTGAACTCCCTGGAGGATTTTTAAAAATGCATCCCGCGCTTTTTTGGTTTAGGGGCTGACTGGCGCGTCGTTTCTGGTTGCATATACCAATGGCCTTAACAATTTCGCGGTAAGGCCGTAAAGGCAATTCCAGTTTTACGGAAAGAAAAACATCATCCAGCCCAAAAGAAGTATGACGATAGTCGAAACGGATATCGCATCCGCGCAGTGTTTCCAGCGCACCAGTGGAACGGCGAAAAAGCCGGACTTCCCGAACGTAAGCGCCGATTTGCGTTCCATAGGCGCCTGCGTTCATGCGCAAGGCCCCTCCAACGCTTCCGGGCACACCGATAAGGCCTTCCATTCCGCCCAAGTTATGACGCGCGCAAAATGTGACCATGCCCCCCAAATCCGCTGCGGCATCCACAGTGGCGATATTGTCGGCGATCTCGACTCCGCCTCTAATAGAAGGAAGCTGCAACACCACCCAGGGCAGTTCACCATCGGCAACCAGCAGATTCGTCCCACCACCGAGAAAGCGGTGCGGAATTCCGGAATCGTCCAGCAGCCTGATAATTTCAGGAAGGCCGTCGCAACGCCGAATGACGATCCGGTCGGTGTAGCCTCCAATTCCCAAGGAGGTAGATTCCGCAAGCAAGGAATCAGGATGCAACTCCGCTCCGAGGTCGCGGAGAATATCCCCGATTGGCAAAGGACTAACTCGCATGGGCCTTGGGAACCTTGGATCCAAGGAGCAATGCTAGTTGTTCAAGCGCGCGACCCACGCTTCCCGCGCCGAGCGCCATTACCGCGTCGCCGGGGCAGGCCATGCGATACAACTCTTCAATAGCCTCTTGCATGCTTTGCATATAGATCGTGTGCTGCTGTCCGCCGTCAAGGATGGATGCGGCTAAACGAGCGCCAGTCACGCAGCACAAAGGTTTTTCTCCCGCGGAATAGATATCCGTAATTACCAGAATATCTGCTTGATTGAAAGCGTGGCAAAAATCGTCCCAGAGAGCCTTGGTCCGCGAATAACGATGGGGTTGAAAAAGCACCAGTAGTCGTTTAAACCCGCAATGGCGAGCGGCCTCAAGCGTGGAGCGAATCTCAGCTGGATGGTGGGCATAATCGTCAATCAGCGTTACACCGCCATACGTACCCTTTACATCGAAACGGCGGCCAACGCCGCCAAATTGCTCTAGGCCCGTCCGGATCAAATCCACCGGCAGATTCAAATGCAGTCCCACAGCAATTGCAGCCGCGGCATTGCGAACATTGTGTTCTCCCGGTGGAGTCGGTATCCGAAACAACCCGATGTCTTCGCCCTGGTAAATCAGGCGGAATGCGCTGCCGAACCCGCGCGGCTGGACATCCACAACCCGCAGGTTGGCTTGGGGCGAAAGACCATAAGTAACCACCGTTCGTTTCACACGAGAAATAATGGCCTGGACGTTAGGTTCGTCCACGCATAGAATCACCGCGCCATAAAACGGAACTCGATTCACGAATTCAACAAAAGTCCGCTGAATTTCCTCAAGGTCCTTGTACGTGTCGAGATGCTCCCGGTCAATTGTGGTGACGACGGCGATTACAGGACTCAGCAGCAGGAATGATCGGTCGCTCTCATCCGCTTCCACCACCATGTATTCGCTTTGGCCAAGTTTGCCCCCGGTCCCCGCATGGTTTAGCCGTCCTCCCACCACGAAGGTGGGATCCAAATCCGCGGCGCCGAGCACGGACGCAATCAGTGATGTCGTGGTCGTCTTGCCGTGCGCGCCAGCCACCGCAATCCCGCATTTCAGCCGCATTAATTCCGCCAGCATTTCAGCGCGCGGAATAATCGGAATTTTCAGGCGGCGGCCTTCAACAATTTCCGGATTCCCGGGATCAATCGCCGAAGAAACCACCACAACATGAGACCCACGGACGTGTTCTTCGGAATGGCCGCCGTAAATTGTGGCTCCCAACCCGCGAAGGCGCTGCACATTAGGGTTAGTTTTTACATCCGATCCCGAAACCGAATAGCCGAGAGAGATAAGCACCTCCGCTATCCCGCTCATACCTGTACCGCCAATGCCAATTAAATGCACTCGTTGGAAATTACGGAAGGAGAGATTCATAGGGCCGCAATGCCTGCCAATAATTCTGCTAAATTAACTGCCGCCCGCGGGCGGGCTAGAGCGTGTACGCGCTGCTCCATATCGCGCATCTCGGCGGGACAGTCAAGCAGAGAAAATATATCCCCCACCAGCCGTTCCGGAGTTAGATGTTCCTGCCTGATAACGCGACCCGCGCCACAACCATGAAGCCATTGGGCGTTTCCCAACTGATGAGCGTCCGCGGCGGCCCCGAACGGGATAAAGATGGCGGCCCGGCCAGCCGCGGCCACTTCGGCCGCGGTGATGGCGCCCGCGCGGCAGATAATAAGGTCTGCCCGGGCGAATTGCTCCGCCATGTCATTAATGAAGGGTACGATATCCGCCTGAAATTCAGATTGCGCATAAGCGATGCGGACGGAATTATAGCCATATTCGCCCGTTTGATGCACGAAAAAAAGATCATCCTGACGCGATTTTAACAGAGGCAATGCCGCCACGAGCGCCCGGTTAATAGGTTCAGCCCCCTGACTTCCACCCGTAATAAGTATCCGAAATGGAGATTGGTGATCCCGGAGCGCGATTTGAAAAAACTCCTGGCGTACCGGGCATCCGGTGACGACGGCGCGTGATCCCCATCGGTCCGCGGTGGAGGGGAATGCGGTGGCCACTCGCGTCACCATCCCTCCTAGGACGCGATTCGTAAACCCGGGATCGAAGTTCGGCTCAAAAACAGCGGTCGGAAGTCCTTGCAGGACGGCTGTAAGCATGATGGGGCCAGAGGCATATCCCCCTATACCTAAGGCCACGTCAGGCCGATGCTTGCTCAAGATTGCTGCGGAATCCCAGAAGCCAAGGGGCAGTATGGCCGCGTTGCGCACAAATCGCAATCCGCCAATACCCTTCAAACCGGCGGCGCGAATTAATGCCAGCGGGTATCCCGCTTCAGGAACCAACCGGGTTTCGAGCCCTCGAGCTGTGCCGACAAATACGACGCTATAGGTCTCGCCCCGCTGGGAACCCAACTGTTCCCAGGCGCGGGCTACTTCCAGTGCCGGAAATACATGTCCACCGGTCCCACCCGCGGCGATCAAAAGCTTCATAAACGTTCTGCTTCAGTCCGCATGCTGGCTGATATTAAGCAGCACGCCGGTGGCAAGAAGCATGACCAGTAGGCTCGATCCCCCGTAACTCACAAAGGGCAAAGGAATGCCCTTGGTGGGCATCAGTCCAATGACAACGCTCAAATTAATCAGTGCTTGACCGGCGACGAGGACTGTAATTCCAAGGGCCAGCAAGCGCCCGAAATGGTCAGGTGCGCGCCAGGCCGCCCGTAGTCCCCGCCACGCGTACCAGGCAAAGAGCGCAACAATGATGAATCCTCCGATGAATCCAAACTCCTCACACAGTACCGCAAATATGAAATCAGTATGGGCCTCTGGCAAATAAAAGAGTTTTTGGCGACTTTCCATCAGGCCTACGCCGTGCAGACCGCCGGAACCGACCGCGATCAATGACTGCACAAGCTGGAATCCGTGGCCTTGTGGATCGCTGCCGGGAGTCAAAAAAGCCTTCATGCGCTCATAGCGGTACGGCACGCGAACGATCGCCAAATATACTGCCGGAATGGCCAGCAATGCCGCGGCGCCGAGCCAACGAAGCGAAAAACCCATCATAAAAAGCATGGCGACAGCCACGATCATGATCATTGCGGCGGTGCCCATGTCGGGTTCTATGAGCACCAACCCGGCCATCAGCAGGACCGGGCCCATCGCAGGCGCGAGCGTGCGGCGCCAATCATTGACATCGAAATTCGGCATGAGGCTCCGCGATTCCAGGAACCAGGCCAGATAAAGGATCACCGTAAGCTTTGCGAATTCCGAAGGCTGAATACCCGCCGGACCAATGCGGATCCAGCGGTGCGTAGCGTGGGATCGGTCAAATAGAAAAACTAGGAGCAGCAGCAAAATCGTAAAGGAGAGCGCGGTAAGAGCCATCTTCGGCTGGCGGAGACGGCGATAATCCAGGTTCATCAGAGCGAACATTCCCACAATGCCCAGAATAAGAAAGATCAGTTGGCGAATCAGAAAGATGTAGGGGCTTCCGTAGGTGTCGCGGGACATCACCGCCGAGGCGCTGAAGACCATCACAGCGCCGATAAAGCAAAGGGTCAGTGTGACACCGAAAAGTTGACGGTCGTATTGAAGGCTGCGGGGCATAACCTAACCTTTCCGGACCAAAGAATCAGCCATGAGATTTTGATGCAACCCGGCGACAAGCTGCTTGAATACCCTGCCGCGATGCTCGAAATTCTGAAACTGGTCGAAGCTGGCGCAAGCGGGGGCCAGCAGAATAATTTCGCCCGGATGTGCGCCGGCGAAAGCCAGGGTCACAGCGGCATCAAGAGTGCCGGCAATTTCAATAGAAACGGCACCGTCAATTTGCCTAGCAATTTTCCCCGCAGCATTGCCAATCAGGATTGCACGGCACGCATGACGGCATAGCGGTGCTCGCAAGGCGATAAAATCGCCGCCCTTGTCCTTGCCGCCAAGAATAATATGCACGGGCTGCGTGAAAGACTCCAGTGCCTTTAACGCCGCATCCACATTGGTGGCCTTGGAGTCATTGTAGAAACGTATACCGCCAATTTCAGCGACGAATTCCAGGCGGTGTTCGACGGCGGTAAAACTGCGGACTCCCGAAGCAATAGCATCCGGCGCCACTCCCGCAAGATGAGCGGCGAAGGATGCCGCAAGAACGTTTTCCAGATTATGAGCGCCGGGCAGCGGGACTTCCTCGCGAGACATTAGCGGCATCTCCACTCCGTTATCGCTCAAGACAATCTCGCCGCTGCGAATATACGCTCCACGCAGCACCGGGTGTTTGCGGCTAAACCACCCAATCCGGGGACACTCCGGGAGGTCCTCCCCTCCGCCGGGATCGTCCGCATTGAGAATGGTTTCATCCGTCTCGCGTTGATTCGCGAAAATGCAGCGCTTAAGACGGGAATATTCTTCGAAGGAGCCATGACGATCCAGATGGTCGGGAGTGATATTCAGCAAAATGGCGACGTCTGGCCTAAAGGCCTCGGTCAGTTCAAGTTGGAATGTGCTGGCTTCCGCGACGGCAATGGTGTTGTCGGACGACTCATCCACAAGCGAGATGAGCGGCGTTCCAATATTGCCGCCGACGAGCGCGGGCAATTGGGCTTGTCGAAGAATATGGCCCAGCAGCGAAACTGTTGTGGTCTTTCCATTCGATCCTGTTACGGCGAATAGGCGGCCTCGCAAAAATCGCCAGGCGAGCTCAATTTCGCTCCAGACAGTGATGCCGGCCTCGCGTGCGCGCGTAATCTCAGGTAAATTCGCTGGCACCCCAGGGCTGGGAATAATGAGGTTAGCTTCCGCGAATAGCTCCGTGAACTTTCCGCCGCATTGGACGGAAACGCCGCGAGCGCGAAGGTGCTGTGCGTAATCCGGGATACCATGCGCGTCAAGGCCAGGCGCAATGGAGGCAACGTCGCTTTCATGTCGCTCTTCAACAACGGTAACCTGAGCGCCTCGCGCCGCGCAAAACTGCGCCGTGGCGAACCCGGTTCGGGCCAGACCAATAATCAGGATGCGCCGTCCGGCAAGGTCCACAGTCGGTTTCACATACCTGTCATGACTGTTTTGTCCCACAATTTCCACGATAGCTTCATTACCTTGCGCTTTCATCTTAATTTCAACGTCGTCAGTGAGAACAATGCGAAGACCAGAGCAAGGATCCAAAACCGCACAATGATTTTTGATTCGCTCCACCCCAGTAACTCGAAATGATGGTGCAGCGGAGCCATTCGGAAAATTCGCTTGCCGGTCAGCTTGAATGACGCCACCTGCAGGATCACGGAAAGCGCTTCCAGGACAAAAATCC
>PKXT01000100.1:323-2701 GCA_003133505.1 Acidobacteriota bacterium | reverse complement strand
GGGCTTCCTGCTCAAACCGGCGGAGGCGTTCGGGATCGATTGAAAACGAAGCGGGCAGCACCTTGATGGCTACGTCCCGCCCCAGCCGGGCGTCCCGCGCGCGATACACCTCGCCCATGCCGCCCGCGCCCAGCGGTGCCGTGATTTCATAGGGGCCAAACCGTGTTCCTGGAGCGAGGGGCATAAGGAGCGGTCATTATACCCAAAAATCCGCGCAATTCAGGACGAGCGATCGTCTACCTGGCCACTGACCCGCTGCCGGAACGCTGTTTTTTGAAGACTCGATCCTGAAGAAACGCCAGGGCGCCAAGAAAAAGGTGGCCTGAGCACGCGCCGCATCCGCGGGTACCCTCATGGCCGCAAGCAAGGACTCGACAGAGGGCGGACAAGCACACACGTGGAACGCATAGACTTCCAATACTACCGTAATCTGTTGATTACAGGGCACTTAAAGTTTGGAGCGGGGGGGAGTCGGAACATGCAGCCGTATTGAAAAATCGATACGCACAAAACGCTGAAAAACGCACAAACGGCAGATTCTATGTACACTGGCTGTACACGGACATCGCTCCCTCCCACAGTTCGGCCACGCTGATAGCACCCACAAAACAAAGAACCGGATTCGCGCCGGACCGAATTGCGCGTGCCGAATTGCTTTCATTGACGTGTCCGCCAGCGGCAGCTTAAGATACGCGCGCGGAGACGGATCTCCTTCGGATGATTGGCCAGACCATCTCTCACTACCTCATCGTCGAGAAAATCGGTGGAGGAGGGATGGGTGTCGTTTATAAGGCCGAGGACACCCGCCTGCATCGCTTTGTCGCCCTGAAATTCCTGCCGGAAGAAGTTGCCCGCGACCCGCAAGCCCTGGCCCGTTTTCAGCGCGAAGCGCAGGCAGCCTCCGCGCTGAACCACCCAAACATCTGCACCATTCACGACATCGGCGAGCAGGACGGGAAGGCGTTCATCGCCATGGAGTTTCTGGACGGCATGACGCTGAAACATCGCATCGCCGGGAAACCTGTCGAGACCGATGTTCTATTGAGTCTGGCGATTGAGATTGCCGACGCGCTCGATGCCGCGCATTCCAAGGGCATCGTTCATCGCGACATCAAGCCTGCAAACATCTTTGTGACCGAACGCGGCCACGCCAAGATCCTCGATTTCGGGCTGGCCAAGGTCGCGCCCACGGCCGGCTCCGCCGGCCAGGTTGCATCGGGGAACACCGTGACCGTCGGGGTTGAAGAGCAGCACCTTACCAGCCCCGGTTCGACGCTTGGCACAGTGGCATATATGTCTCCGGAGCAAGTTCGTGCGAAGGACCTGGATGCACGCACGGATTTGTTCTCCTTCGGCGCAGTTCTTTACGAGATGGCGACGGGTGCATTGCCTTTCCGAGGAGAAAGTTCAGGCGTGATCTTCAAAGCCATCTTGGACTGTGCGCCCACACCCGCTGTACGCCTGAATCCCGCAGTGCCAGCCGATCTGGAGCGAATTATCAACAAGGCTCTGGAGAAGGACCGGGATTTGCGCTACCAGCATGCGTCCGAGATGCGGGCGGACCTGAAGCGGCTGAATCGGGAAACCGAATCGGGAAAATCAGTTGCGGTATTGCCGGCCGCAAGCCCAAAAACTTCAGCCCGCAAGATTTGGGCCGTGGCGGTGGCCGTCCTTTTCATCGCCATGGCGGCGGCTGGGATTTGGTATTGGCGCGGCAAGGCAGGCACATCGCAAATCGATTCCATTGCGGTGATTCCCTTTGCCAACGTAGGCGGCAATGCTGGCACCGATTTCCTCAGCGACGGCCTCACAGAATCTTTAATCGCCAGCCTCGCCCACGTGCCACAGTTGAAAGTGAAATCCCGCAACTCCGTCTTCCGCTACAAGGGTAAGGAGGTTGACGTCCAGAAAGTCGGGAAGGAGTTGACCGTCGATGCCTTGCTCACGGGCAGGGTGGTGCAACGCGGGGACACCATCCAGGTGAGCGCCGAACTCACCAACGTGCAGGACAACACCGAAATCTGGGGCAAGCAATATGAGCGCAAATCCTCGGACATCATGTCCCTGCAGGAGCAAATAGCGGGTGACGTCGCGGAGAAGCTGCGCTCGAAAATGAGTGGCACGGAAAAACAGCAGGTGATGAAGCAAGGCACGCAGAACCCGGAGGCCTATCAACTCTACGTGAAAGGCCGTTACTACTGGAACAAGCGCACTAACGCCGACATTCAGACTGCGATCTCCTACTTCAATCAAGCCATAGACAAGGATCCCGGCTATGCGTTGGCATACGCAGGGCTGGCTGATGCTTATGGCGTGCTGAGCAATTACGGCGGCGATCCCGATGACGTCATCCCCAAGTCGAATGCCGCGGCAGAAAA
>PKXT01000100.1:0-317 GCA_003133505.1 Acidobacteriota bacterium | reverse complement strand
AGTTCAGAAAGGCTTTTGAGCTTGATCCCAGCGACGCCACCGCCCATCAGTGGTTTGGCCAGGTGCTCTCCTTCATCGGCGGCCGGGCGCAGGAGTCGATCGAGGAAGCCAACCGGGCACGCGAACTCGATCCGCTGTCACCCATCATTGGCGTCGATCTAGCGCAGGCTTACTTCTATGACCGCCAATTTGATAAGGCCATTGAGATCTACGAGAAAGTCAGTGCTGACAATCCGGCCTTTGGCGAGGCGCACCGCTGGCTGGGGTTTTCGTATCAGACCTTGCATAAATATCCGCAGGCCATTCAGGAATGGAAA
>PKXT01000115.1 GCA_003133505.1 Acidobacteriota bacterium | reverse complement strand
TCCTTGACGAGCTCGATCGCGTGGAAGTAGCCGGCGCCACGCACGTCGCCGACGATCTCGAGGTCGCGCAGCCCGTCGAGCATCTCGCGGAAGCGCCCTTCGTTGGAGCGCACGTGCCCGCACAGATCCTCGCGCTCCATCACGTCGATGTTCGCCAGCGCCACCGCGCACGCCATCGGGTGCCCGCCGAAGGTGAAGCCGTGGGTGAAGCTGCGGTCACCGTGGAGGAACGGCTCGACGAGCCGGTCGCTCGCGATCATCGCCCCCAAGGGTGCGTACCCGCTCGTCAAACCCTTGGCCACGGTGATGATGTCGGGCTGGTAGCCGTAGCGGTGGGAGCCGAACCACTCCCCGAGCCGTCCGAACGCGCAGATCACCTCGTCGGAGACGAGGAGGACGCCGTAGGTGTCGCAGATCTCGCGCACCCGGGCGAAGTATCCCGGCGGCGGCGGGAAGCAGCCTCCGGCGTTCTGCACGGGCTCGAGGTACACGGCGGCAATGGTGTCGGGGCCCTCACGCTCGATGGCCCGCCCGATCTCGTCGGCGGCCCAGCGCCCGAAGGCCTCGTGGTCGTCGCCGTGCTCGGGGGCCCGGTAGAAGTTGGTGTTGGGCACCTTGATGGTTCCCGGCACGAGGGGCTCGAACGGGGTCTTCAGCGCCGGGATGCCGGTGATGGACAGCGCCCCCATCGTGGTCCCGTGATACGCGATGTCCCGGCTGATCACCTTCGTCCGCATCGGCTGGCCGGTGAGGCGGAAGTACTGGCGGGCCAGCTTCCACGCCGACTCGACGGCCTCCGAACCACCGGAGGTGAAGAAGATCCGGTTGAGGTCTCCCGGGGTGAGCGACGCGATCCGCTCGGCGAGCTCGATCGCGCGGGGGTGCGCATAGGTCCACAGGGGGAAATAGGCGAGCTCGGACGACTGCTTCGCCGCCGCCTCCCCGAGTTCGGTGCGGCCGTGGCCGATCTGGCTGGTGACGCTGATGGCGCCGCCATGGGCTTCGACGATGGCGCGGGCAATGGGGAGGCCCATCCCGGTACCCTGCACGAGATAGCGCTGTTCCCTTCCGCGATAGAACTTGTCGAAAATCATGCCCAGTTCCATATCCTCGATGCCGGGGCCCTGATCGGCAACGCTGGTGACGATGAAATCGCCGTTGGCTTCGGCGGTAACGGTAATGGCTTGGTCCTTCGCGGAATAAAGATTGGCGTTATCGAGCAACTGGACGAGCACTTCGCGGGCGCGGCTGGCGTCGGCGCGGACGGGCGGCAAACCGGGCGCAATCTGGACGCGCACTTCCCTGCTACCGAGGGTGTTGCGCATTTGCAGCAGCGCGGCATCCACAATTTCCGCCACGGGCACAGCTTTCAACTCCAACTCAAATTCGCCGGCCTCCAGCTGGGCGATTTCGCCCGCTTCGGCAATCAGATGGTTCAGGCGGTCGCACTCCTCGTTAATGATGGTGAGCAGCTCGCGCTGCTGCGCGGCTTCGGCGTTGCGTCCGAAAAGAAGGCTGGTGACGGAGGCCTTGATGGAAGTCAGCGGAGTACGGAAATCGTGGGTGATGGAATCGAGCAGCGCCGATTTCAAACGCGAACCCTGGCGGTCGGCTTCGGATTTGCTCAATTGCTCGACGGCGCGGGCGCGTTCAATGGAAATTCCGAGCAAAGTGCCGGCGGCTTCGAGAGTCTGGCGGGAAAGCACCGAGCCGGAAAGTCCAAACGCGCCGATGGGACGCAGGCCGACTCGAATGGGCGCAAAGGAAAATGCGCCGGCAGCGTCCACGGCGGTTTCATCGCGGCTGAAGGCGGCTTTCATGCGGTCTTCATCCACCTGGGCCTCGCCAAAGCCGGAGCGGTAAAATTTATTTTTCTCGGCGAGGAAGACGCTGGCCGCACCAGCTTCGAAGGATTCCACCAGATGATTGGGGACGGCATTGAGCAGGCGAATTACGTTGCCTTCACCGAGAAGCTTTTGGCTGAAGGAATAAAGTTTTTCGATTTCGCGGCGGCGGCGATCGGAGGAAAGCGCTTCCTTGCGAATACGTCCCGAAAGCTGGCTGCCGACGATAGAGGTAATCAGGAAGGCGAACAGGGCAACCCAATTCTGGGGATCGGAAACCGCAAAGGTGCGCAGAGGGGGCAGGAAATAATAGTTGAACGCGAGCATGGCGGCGACGGACATACCGGCGGAGACAGCCATCCCCCAGGCGGCGGAAACTGCTAGAATCGCCAGCAGAAAAGAGAGTGCAATGGTGGTCTCGTTGACCTGGGGAAGAGCGCGCTTGAAGAAGAGGGTAAGACCAGCAACGACAGCCAGCGCGGCGAGGAAAGGCCAAAGACGGCGGTAATAGGGCGCGGGCATCATTGGATTCTAGCGCAATCCGGGTACGTGCATTGGGGAGTTTGAGGTGACGCGAAAACCCGAAGAGTGGCTCAACATCGCTTCGCCGCCGCAAAAGGCGCGAGGGACGTTCAAGCTATTTCTGGGATATGCGCCGGGTGTGGGTAAAACCTACAGCATGCTGAGCGAAGCCATTCGCCGGCACACGCGCGGCGAAGACGTGGTGATCGGAGTCGTCGAAACACACCGGCGCAAAGCCGTGGAGGAGCTCGCCGGCAAGCTCGAACACGTGCCGCAGCGCAAGCTGGAATATAAAGGCACAATTTTCGATGAGATGGACGTGGACGCGATTATCGCGCGGCATCCGGCGGTGGCCGTGGTGGACGAGCTGGCGCACACCAATGTCCCCGGCAGCACCCACCGCAAGCGCTATGAAGACGTACAGGAACTGCTGGCCGCGAAGATTGACGTGCTCTCCACGGTAAACATTCAACACATTGAAAGCATCGCGCCTATGGTGAGAAACATTACCGGCGTCACCGTTCGCGAGACTGTGCCCGACTGGGTGCCGATGACGGCGAGCGAAACGGTGATGGTGGACCTGACCCCGGAGGCGCTGCAGGCGCGAATGCAGCGTGGGGACGTTTACACTTCGGAGCGCGTGGAGCAGGCGCTGGGGAATTTCTTCCGGCGCGGAAATTTGATTGCCTTGCGCGAGCTGGCCTTGCGCCAGGTCGTCGAGCAAGTGGATCGCAGCCTGGAAACGTACATGGCTGATAAGGAGATTCAGAAAAACTGGGCGGTCCGGGAGCGCATCGCCGTATGCGTCAGCGCCACCCCCGATGCGCAGTACCTGATTGCCCGAGCGGCGCGAATGGCGCGGCGGCTGGATGCGGAGCTGATGGTCATTCACGTGGATAGCAACCGCGAACGAGCTTATGACGGACATAAATCGCTGGACGCGAATTTGCAGTTCGCGACGAATCTGGGTGCCCAGATTGTGAGGGTGAAATCGTGGAGTATCGCGGACGCGGTGGCGCAGGTGGTTCGCGAAAAACACATTACTCAGGTGATATTCGGGCGCTCCGCGGACAAAGGATGGAAGAAGTATTTGTACTTGTCGGCGGCGCACCGTTTTTTGCGGGAGTCGCCGGAGGTTGACGTCCACATTGTGACCCAAGAGCGTTACTGATAGCCGGGGGAGGGCATACGCTCGCCGAATTTGAGGCATTGAGGTTGAACGACAAATTCATAGGGATGGACAAATGACGACCCAAAGCAGAGTGTCATTGACCGGCCTGGAGATGAGTCAGGCGACGCATCAGGCCACTTATTACGCGTTGGGGGGCAGGCGAAAGGCGAAAAAAATTCTTCCGCTGTTCCTCCTGCTGTGGGGAGCAACCATGCCAGTAGCGCTCCCGGCCACAGCGCAGAGCTCCGACCCGCCACCGGGCAGTCAGGGCGCGACGAAGGCGACGCCACAAGAGCCCGAGTCACCGGCAGGCGCTCCTATCACTCTAACTTTGCGGGATGCTCTTGCGCTGGTGCGAAAGAATAGCCCTGAATATCACGCTTTCGTAACGGAACTGGGCATCGTCCATGAGGACCGCGCGCAGGCCCGCGCGGCGTTTCTGCCCAGCGTCAATTACACCAATCAATTCATTTATACCGAGGGAAACGGAACGCCGTCGGGACGCTCCATTGCGAACAATGGCGTCCATGAATATGTCAGCTACGGGAGCGTTCACGAGGCCCTGCTGGACGCTCCACAATTGGCGGAATACAGGCGGGCCCATGCGGCGGAGGCTCTGGCCCGGGCGCGGGAAGAAATTGCCTCCCGCGGCTTGGATGTGACGGTGACGGAGAGTTACTACGGACTGGTGGCCGCCGAACGAAAATATGCAACGGCGCAAGAAGCCTGCCAAATAGCAAGAGAGTTTTGGTTGCTGAGCGACAAGCTGCAACGCGGCGGAGAAGTGGCGCGCTCCGACGTAATCAAATTCGAGCTACAGTTCAATGAGAAGCAACGGGCGCTGCTCGAAGCGCAACTGGAGATGAACCGGCAACGGCTGAGCTTCGCCGTGCTGCTCTTCCCTAACTTCACTCAGAATTTCAGCGTGGTGGATGACCTGGAGACCCCAATGGCGCTCCCCGCATTGCAGGAAGTAGAGAGCGCGGGATCCCGCAATAACCCCCAACTGGAGGCGGCGATGGCGGCCTTAAGCGTAGCGCGCCAGGAGGTATGGATGGCCCGCGCCGGGTATCTGCCGGCTGCATCGCTGGATTATTTCTACGGCATAGACGCAAACCATTTCGCGACCAGGACGGATGGCGTCGCCAATCTGGGTTACGCGGCCACCGCTTCACTGGTGATCCCGGTTTGGAACTGGGGCGTCACGCACAGTAAAGTTAAACAGGCCGGTTTTCGGCGCGAACAGGCTCAACTGGAACTAACCAAGGCGCAAAGGCAGTTGCTCGCCAACTTGCATGGCTACTATGACGAGGCCACGACGGTCCGAAATGAAATAGATAACTTGAGGCGTTCCGCGGACTTAGCGGCCGACAGCTTGAGGCTGACGAAATTGCGCTATGAAGGAGGGGAGGCCTCGGTGCTTGAACTGGTGGATGCGCAAAACACTTTCACGGGCGTGCAAGATACCTATGCGGACGCGCAGGTGCGGTACCGGGTGTCGCTCGCCAAACTCCAAACCTTGACTGGATCCTTCTAAATGCCATGTATAGCACATGCGCCGCCTTTAGACGGCCGAATCCGCCCAACAGTTTCACCGACCTACCGGCAAGCAAGCATGGCGCTGGCGGTATGCGCCACCCTGCTCCTCATTTCTTGTTCACCAGAGGCCAAGCCGGAGGAACCGGTAGTGACGGTGGGGATCGCGCAGGCGAAGCGAGGGACCATTCAAGATAAGGTGGATACGGAAGCCATTGTCTTTGCCATTAAGCAAGCTTCTCTGGTACCCAAAGTCAGCGCTCCCGTCCGGGAGTTTTACGTAAACCGGGGCAGCCATGTACATAAGGGGGAGCTGCTGGCCGTACTTGACAATCGGGACCTTGCCGGAGCGGCACAGGAAAGTAAAGGAGCTTACGAACAGGCCCAGGCAAACTATAAGAGCGCGGTGACCCTGGACTTACCGGAGGAGGTACAAAAGGCCAAGGCGGATTTGGACGGGGCCAAGAAGAGCCTTGACGCCGAACAAAAGGTCTTCGACAGCCGCAAAAGACTGTATGAAGAGGGCGCGCTACCTCGAAGAGATTGGGATCAAGCGGGAGTTGCGCTGGAACTGGCCCGTAACCAATACAGTATTGCGGCCAATCATATGCAGGGCCTTGAACAGATTGGAAAAACGGAGCGGCTAAAATCCGCCACAGGGCAGCTTGATGCCGCGAAGGGAAGACTGGCCGATGCGGAAGCGCAATTAAGCTACTCGGAGATCCGCAGCCCGATTGACGGTGTAGTTACGGACCGTCCGCTATTCCAAGGGGAGGTGGCAGCCGCGGGGGCGCCGTTGATCACCGTGATGGACGTGAGCGAGATAATCGCCAAGGCCCATGTCTCCCAGCGGGCGGCCGCGCGGATGAAAGCGGGGGATCCGGCCACCATACTAAACTCCGATGCCGGCAGTCCCGTAACCGGCAAAATAACGATGGTCAGTGCGGCGCTGGATCCCGGCAATACGACCGTGGAAGTATGGGTCCAAGCGCACAATCCCGGAGAACAGATGAAGCCCGGGAGCAGCGTCGGTGTCTCCATAGTTACGGGAACCATTGAGAACGCTATTGTAGTCCCAGCCGCCGCGCTATTGGCCAGCGGCAACAACGTCTCCGTAATGGTGGCGGGAGCGGATGGCCGCGCCCATCAGCGGCCAGTAAAGCCGGGGGTGCGGGAACACGACGTAGCGCAAATTGTCAATGGACTAGCCGCCGGCGAGTGGGTGGTAACAGCGGGCGCATATGGACTGCCGGATAATGCGTTGCTTCGCACGGAAAATCCGCCGGGTCAGGCCCAGCGGGGAACGCGACACTAGCCAACACCCATGAGCGCACCTACCGAAACCGGCCCTGATTCCGCCCCCCTTTCATCATCGGCTGCGCGCCGGAGCGAAACTGGCCGGCTTTGGTTTTCCGCGTACTCCAAACCATTAATCTTCCTCATTGTGGCGCTGGCCTTGGCGGGAAGCTATCTTGCTTTCAATATACCCGTGGCCGTATTTCCCGCCACGAACTTTCCACGAATCGTGATCGGCGTGGACAATGGTGTAATGCCCATAGACCAGATGCTGGTGACTATAACCCGCCCTGTGGAGGAGGCGGTGACCAGCATTCCCGGACTTCGGCAGATTCGCTCCATCACCAGCCGCGGATCGGATGAGATTGATCTGACCTTTGACTGGCGGGTGGAAATGCTACAGACCCTGCAGTACGCCAATACAGCGATCGCCCGCGTGCAAGCCGGACTTCCTCCGGGCGCCACCGTGACGGTGAATCGCCTGACCTTTGCCAGCTTCCCGATTATGGGATATAGCCTGACCTCGGAAACTATCCCGCAAACACAGCTATGGGAACTTGCGAGCTACGAGATTAAGCCACGGCTGAACCGCCTGGATGGCGTTTCGGCAGTGGTGGTGCAAGGCGGCGAGGAGCCGGAATTTCAAATCATGCCGGATCCGTCTCGCTTACTGGTTGCCAAAGTGACCGTTCAGGAATTACTGGACGCCGTGCAGCGCACCAATCTCATCGAATCGCCGGGGCTGCTCGAAAGGAATCATCAGCTCGTACTGGGGCTGGTTAATGGACAAGTAGGCGACTCGGAGCAGATTGGTGACATCGTGGTCACGCAGACCCCCGAAGGTGTGCCGGTGAGAATTCGGGATGTGGCTGTTGTCGGGCCCTCTGTCCGGCCAGTATATACCACGGTAACCGCCCAGGGACACCCGGCAGTTTTGCTCAGCCTTAATCGCCAGCCCAATAGCAATACCATACAAGTAGCCGACGAGGCTCACGCGGAGATTGAAGCGATTCGCAAGACACTACCGGGCGGAGCCGACTTGCGACCCTACTATGACCAGTCAACCATCGTGAGCCGGTCTATTAAGAGCGTCCGCGACGCCATATTGATTGGCTTGGTGCTGGCCTCCATCATCCTAGTGGTTTTTCTGGGCGACTGGGGAACTTCTTTGGTGGCGGGGCTGGTCATTCCAGTGACCATCCTCATCACTTTCATTGTCCTGCGGATGCTGGGGCAGACTTTCAACCTGATGACCCTGGGCGGGCTGGCCGCGGCCGTGGGTCTGGTGATTGATGATGCCATCGTGGTTGTGGAAAATATTGTGCTGCATCGGAATGCGGGCGAGAGTAAGACGCAGGCTATTCGAAGCGCTCTACAAGAGATTACCGGACCGCTAATCGGATCCACGATCACGCCAATCGTGGTTTTTCTGCCGTTGATTTTCATCACCGGAGTCACCGGCGTCTTCTTTCGAGCCATGGCTTTGACTATGGCTGTATCCCTGTTCACCTCGCTAGCTCTGGCGCTCACCTGGACCCCGACTTTAAGCCAGTATTTGATCAAGGAACATGGCCATACGACGGCAAGCGCGGACACCCCGAATGGGATACTGACGCCCGAGCAGCAAAGCGCAAGGATGAAATTGGCGGAAGACGCCTCGCTAACAGGATTTTTCAAGCGGGTGGTGACATTTTACGAGCGATGGTTGAGGCGAGCGCTCGAAAGGCCTCGATGGGTATTGCTTTTTTGTGCCGTGCTGATTTTGGCTTCTTTCTGTTGCTATCGCTTTCTGGGTACCGATTTGCTGCCTGAAATGGATGAAGGCGGCTTCATCATTGATTACATCATGCCGGCCGGCAGCTCGCTTGCGGAGACCAACCGCGTGGTTGGAAACATTGAGACATTCCTCCGCCAGATCCCCGAGGTGGAGAACGCGTCGCGCCGCACCGGCCTCCAACTGGGCTTGGCCACAGTGACGGAAGCCAATACTGGCGATATCTCCGTAAAGTTGAAGGACAAACGGAGCCGCGGGATTGACGAGATTATATCGGAAGTACGCGCCAGGATCGCCCGCCAAGAACCGGCCTTGCAAGTGGAATTCGCCCAATCCCTGCAGGATATGATTGGTGATCTAAGCAATGCTCCGGAACCCGTCCAAATCAAACTGTTTTCTCCCCACCCCGAATTGCTGCAAACATGGGCGATCCAGGTGGGCGACGCCATCCACAAGCTTCCCGGGGTGGTGGATGTGTTGAACGGAATAGACAATACCATCAGCGGCCCCGCGCTAATGTTTCAAGTTCAACCGGAGGTAGTGGCCCGGGCCGGGTTTACCCCGGAGGAAGTAAGCACTGACGCGATCGCTCTGCTCGAAGGTAAACCCACCGCGACGCCTCTAGTAACCAATGACCGGGCGTACACCATGCGAGTGCGCTTTCCAGAGGCGGACCGGGCATCCCTGGAGGCCATGCGCGACACCCTGCTAGTTAGCTCCACCGGACACACGGCCACTCTGGGAACTCTGACCAACATAGCTGACATCCCCGGCCAAACCGAGATACGGCGCGAGAATCTGCAGCGTTCCGTGGCGGTAACTGCCCGTTTCGAGGGCGTTGATCTGGGGACCGGAATCAAGGAGGTAAAAGGGGCAGTGGCCACATTACATATTCCGCCTTTCGTTCGCGTGGAATATGGAGGGACCTATCAGGAGCAGCAGCAATCGTTCCATGATTTGCTGGAGGTTCTGATCCTGGCGATTGGCCTGGTTTTCATCGTTCTTTTATTTGAATTCCGCCGGTTTGCCGCGCCCGTGGCGATTCTATCTTCCACAATCCTTTCCACATCGGGTGTTTTCGCGGCGCTGTTGATTACCGGCATGACATTTAACATCTCGTCTTTCATGGGAATTATCATGGTGATTGGAATCGTCGCAAAAAACGGAATCCTGCTGCTGGATGCGGAGCACAAATTCAGTGCTGCGGGGCTTTCCTCCGGTCAAGCCATGGTGGAAGCGGGGCGCAGAAGACTGCGGCCCATCACCATGACGGCGCTGGCAACAATCGCGGGTATGTTGCCACTGGCGTTTGCTATCGGAGCGGGGTCGCAAATGCTACAGCCACTGGCGATTGCGGTAATTGGAGGAGTTCTGGTCTCCATGGTTCTATCTCTGATTGTGACGCCTACGGTCTATCTGTGTATGACGTCCACCCGGGAGACGCATGCGGCAAGTTAATAGACCTGCAAACGCGTGACCGTAAAAAAGAGGGCGGCGAACGTTGTTCGCCGCCGTTAAATGTTAGCCCCAGACAAGCGGGCCGGATGTGTAGTTAAACCGTGTGGGTGAGGACGCGATCAGTCTTGTCGTTGGACTTAACATCCGAGGACGCTTCGCCAGTGGATGAGATATCCTCGCCGCCGGTGCGCTTCATGATTTCCTTGGCCCGCTTGATTTCGTCGGAGGTGTCGCAGTGTACGGAGAGAAGAATGCCGCCATCTTTTATGCGGCCCTCATAGCGCTTGGCTTCGTATTCGGGAATGCCGAGGCCAACCAGCGCACCGGCAACTCCTCCAACCGCGCCTCCAACTCCCAAACCCGCCAAGGCTGCCATGATTGGTCCTGCGGCAATCAACGGGCCAACACCAGGAATCGCCAAGAGGCCGATACCGGCAAGCAATCCGAGGGTGCCGCCAATCACCGCACCGCCGCTCGCGCCGGCTGCCGCGCCTTCGGGAGCCTTGGTCGCCTTTTCCGTTCCGATATCCTTAGAGCCTAGATTCTCAGGCAGAAGGACGGAAATGTCAGTCTTGGAAAAGCCACCTTGCATCAATGCATCGGTGGCATTTTCCGCGCCAGCCCTGCGCGCATAAATTCCAAATACCGCTTCTTTCTTGGATCCCATGTCTTTTTTCTCCTTTTTTATTTTTGGAAATTGGTAACGAAAAAGCTAACAATTACTGCTTTACAGTGATCTGGTCGTCAATGTTGTCCTGCCCCGCAACCGCGACGGCTTTCGCTTCGATATTGCTTTTTTCGTCGGCGGAATTGACGGGTCCCTTTAGGGTGACTTTCCCGCCCTGAGTGATGATCTTGACGTTGTGAGCATAGGTGGAAAGCGACTTGTCCTGAATCACGGCGCGGCGAATGTTACGGGTGATTTCCCGATCAGAAGTGTTGGCCTTCTGCTGATCCGCGGTGGCGCCCGGATTCTGATTCATCTTGGTGTTGTCGGGCTGAGTCTGCTGCGCGTCGGATTGTCGGGCCTGTGAAGTTACCGGTATAGCCAAAGAAAGCAACAATAGCGCTCCGACGGGAGGCAAGAGCAGTTTGAATTTAGGTATCGTAGGCATTGATATTCCTGTTTCCTAGTGTCAGGCCGCTGGAATTTGTGAGGAGCACTCCTCACGCGGCCACGCAAAAGGATAGTGGCTGACGGTACCTTGGCACCATAACTGTTAATCCTTAGATTGGAGCCCGGAAATACGGTAGGCCGAACGCTTTAACTGAAATACTGCATATAGCGCGGAAAAATTCAGAATGCCCGCTGGGAGTGATGTAGGGTGCTAGAGGCCGGACAACAATTCGTAGAAACGCGACCGATCAAACCACGCGAGGCCGTTCGTGGCGGAACCGAATCGTCGCGAAAATCCCAAGCATGACGAAAAGAACCAAAACAACAAGCTGGGTCACCTTAAATGGCGGCTCGGTTTGCGTCGGGGCCATCGCGTTCAGCGCCGGCACCTTTCGAAAGAGTTGGACGACCAGGACAAAGACATTCAGATAGAGGGCCATCACGGATGTGATCACATAGGCCCCACGCCAGTGGCCCGCGAGGTGACGGCGGTATCGCGCAAAGATCGCAACCGGAAGAACGACCAGCGATATGACGCCGAGGGCATGCGATGGCAGAAACTTGTGGAACGGAAAGAAGAACCCGGTCAGGCTGGTCGCCACAGTAGTGGCGAGAAATACCGCGGTCCAGCCATCAAGCCGTTTCGCCACCAGCATCCCGAACACCACAACGAATCCGGAAAGAATTCCAATCAAGCTCAGCAGCACGTGCATGATTGTGAATGTGCTCATTCCGTGGATCATTTTCGGCTTTCCTCCTCTTTCCCGAACTCCTGCGATTACGCTTCAGAACCACCGGTGGTTCCGTCGTTTTCCCTACGCAACGAAGGTTCAAACTTTGCTCCCCAGCTATTCCTCGCTTGTGAGAGACGCGGATCGGCATATTACTTCGGTTCTTCTCGAATCAGCACGGCGGCACTCAAAGCGCTCGCCAAACCAAGGCCTGCCGCGATCCACGCAACGACCCGAAAGCCCGCTACGAAGCTTTCGTCAATAGCGCGTAGCCCAAGGCTATTAGTCGTTTGCGCGGCGGCGAGCTGTGGCCGCTCCGAATCAATCTGTTTTCGAACCGCTGGTGGCAATGAAAGTGACTGGAGGCGCTGGTCGAGAGCGCGATTGAAGACGCCGTTCAAGACCAATCCAAGAACAGCGATAGCCAGCAGAGCGGCGATGCGCGAAACCGCGTTGTTGACGCCAGATGCTATGCCGGCCTGTTTCTGATTGACCGCGCTCATCACAATTGTTGTAAGGGGCGCGACGCTGATGGCCATGCCAATGCCGAGCACA
>PKXT01000315.1 GCA_003133505.1 Acidobacteriota bacterium | reverse complement strand
GCAATCCCAAGGGCGGCACTCCTCTGATGCTTGCTTCGCCCAGTATCGCAATTGACCTGCCGCTCAAGGTATTGGTCTGGGAAGATGATGCTGGAAAAGTTTGGCTGTCCTATAACACCGCCGCTTATCTTCAGCAACGGCATCAGCTCCCCGAAGAGTTTCTTCCAGTGCTGGCCGGCGTGGAAACTCTGGCCGCCAAAGCGGCGGAGTAAAAACAGCTCGCTCTTGATAGCCGCAGCGCAACCTGCTTCCGCGTTTTCGTTCCGCTACATCTTCGGTAGCAATCTTTCCCACCGTTGCTTACGCGGGAACTCGACAGGGTAGAATGCCTTTATGCACGTGCACGCCCATGGTCCGGGAGATTCGCACGGCCACGGACATAGTCGTTCCCATTCGACATTTGAGGGCCGGGTGGAGGTACTGGCCGTTTCAGTAGCCGCAACGCTTGTCCTTGTAGTTGCGGAGGTAGCGGGCGGATATGCCGGACATTCCCTTTCACTGCTAAACGACGCCGTCCATAATCTGATGGATGCGCCGGCGCTGATGATTTCGTGGCTGGCGGCGCGCTGGGCGCTGCGTCCCCCGACGCATGAGAAGACTTTCGGCTATCAGCGCACCGGTATTCTGGCCGCTTTCGTCAACGCGTTGCTTTTGAGTTTCATCGCGGTCTTCCTGGTGTACGAATCCATCGCCCGCCTTCGCCATCCGCAGACAGTTCATTCCGCCATCATGATATGGATCGCAGGGCTGGCTTTGCTGGTGAATGGCGGCATCACGCTGACTTTAGTGAAGGGACACCGCGATCTGAATATCCGCAGCGTGCTGGTGCATTCTTTCAGCGATGCGCTATCGAGCGTCGCGATTCTGGCGGGCGCGCTGGTGATTCGCTGGACGGGCGTGCTTTGGATTGATCCGCTGCTTGGATTAGCCATTGGCGCGATGGTGCTTTGGTCGGCCATCGAAATTCTGCGGGAAAGCGTTCACATCCTGCTGGAAGGGCTGCCCCGCAATATACGGCTTCATGACGTGGTGAAGGCTCTTTTGCGCGTTCCGGGCGTGCATGAAGTCCATGATATGCACATCTGGACCCTGGGTACGAATTCGCCGGCGCTTTCCTGCCACATTCGAATTCCCGATATGCATAGGGAAGAAAGCGAAAGAATCCTTGAGGGAATCAGGCAAGTGCTGGACGAGCAGTTTCACATCACCCACATTACCGTACAGTTTGAGCGAGCGGGGCTGCCAGCCCAGGCGGGATTTTTTATGCCCACGCCGCTCGCATCCCCGAAATAAGGTTCCGATGCCGGCCAACATTCGTAGTAGGCTGCACAGGATTCCTTCCGCACGCCACGATCTCCGACGAACCAAGGCGAAGGGCATGACCAGGCAATAATTGGCGTGGTAGAAAAGGGCGAGTCGGACCCAATCTTCTGGTTGAGGTGTGCCATGATCCTTGAATTAATAGCCATCGGTGCTGCCCTCGCGGGTGCCGTAACTACTCGGGCGAAGAGGAACGAAGCCAGGGACCGTTTCAATATTGAAGTCGCCGAGTATGACAGTGTCATGGCGGCCCACCAGCTGGCGAAAACCCGATTAGAGGAAAGTGTCAAAAGCGTCAGTTTTTGGATCCAGCATGCCTTTAACCACCTTCACCAAGCTCGCCGCATTTTAAAGCCTCTTGAGCGCGTACCCAAGTTCAGGGCTAGACCCGTGGGCCTCTCGAATGGTCCAGGATTTCAGGTGTTGGCCGAAACGGCGATCATTACGTCGAACTACAATGACGCCATTACAGTTTCTGCAGCGCTCGGCGCAGGCGGAGCTCTAGCATTGGGAACATGGGGAGCTGTATCCATGCTGGGAACCGCCTCCACCGGCGCGAGCATTGCCCCATTGCATGGGATTGCTGCCTCAAACGCAGCCTGGGCCGCCCTCGGCAGTGGTTCGCTCGCGACCGGGGGTGCAGGGCATAGCAGGGGGCCACGCCCTCATGGGATCAGTCGTGATTATCACTGCCGCAGTCATCTTTGGAGCTGCTAATTTGTTCGAAGCGTCAGCTTTTAACGAAGAAACAGCAAAGGTAGAGGCCGCTAACAGGAAAAATAGAAGTGCAATTGTAATTATAGACAAGGAAATCCCGGTAATTGACAACGCTGCCGCTCAATTGGAGCGCGAGATGGGCTTCCTTAAGCGGCTGTCAGCCAAACTAATCAATATTTGTTTCGATTCGGTTGGCTCAGTCGAATCTACAGGGCGGTTTCGGTATTTTCTCCGGGGATATTACTACGATAAAGGGGGCATGGTTCATATTAATAGAGTTCGGGAAGCTGTTATGCGATTTCTTTCATTCGTTGCTCAACATCCTAGCGACGCCTGTCGTGCGCTAGGCCGTAGTATAGATGTACTGTGACTGTCATTAAGTACACCTCGGCTATGATCTTTTGAGTCAGAAAATGTCGAGGGAGGCCAGCAGACTCGCTAGGTTGGAATCATCCACTACAAGATCGAGGGGAGCGGTAACGGGAGTTTCACTTTCATCGAAAGCCTGGAACAGGCGCATTTTGGCGGCGGCATATTCCTCGGTGCCGGTCAGGGAGTGGCCAGTGCGGGCAATTCATTTGTCAATGGCATCGCGGCGGACGAAAATTCGCACGGGGAAGGCGTTCTTGCGATCCGCCGTCACCAAATAGGTGTAATCGGTTCCAGCATGAAATCCGCGGCGGGAGGCCTGCACTTCGTGGAATTGGTATTGATACACGTAACCCGAGGTAGCGGAGTAACTTTTCACGCGGCGGACGGTCACGGGCGCGTTTGGGGAATTCGCGGACGGATCCATCGGCTGATTCATGGATCGATTATTTGGCCTGTGGGCCCGGGAGTCAACTCTCGCATACAATCATGCCCGGCACCGGAAACAGCGCTTCCGAACACGAGCGCGCGGATCGTGCCCGTCGAAANNAGTACCGTTCCGCCTTGCAATCCAAATTGAAATAAAAACATTTCGCAATCATTCAGGCCAGAAATCCTAATTCAGCGCGATTTCCCTGCCTTTCCGCCCTCTAATCAGTTAAGCCCAAAGAACTTTCATCGCAACCGCTTGCTCCATGGCTCTCCGGAAGGCATGCGCTGCCGCGGAACGCTCCTTGCTCTCTTGATCGTGCCGTTGCGGAACGCGGGGAATTCCAACTTCATAACAAGCAATGAACACAAGAAGGGACACCGTAAAGAAACTAAGCCCGTTACTCATGCTAATTCTTGCGGTGACCTTAGTCCGATGCGGCGGGGGAGGGAGCGGATCTTGGTCCTCCAATTCCTTGGGCCGCGATGGGAGTTCCTTCCGGGTCATTCAACATTAGCCCGTCAGTCACATCGGCGATTCCGGGCGCACAGGTGCAATTCAGCGTTTCGGGCGCGACGGGCGTGATGACATGGAGCGCAATGGTATTGAGGGTGGCAATGTAAGCGTCGGAAGAATTGTCACGGGAGCGGGGGGTAAGCGGGACGATGACGGGTCTTTATACCGCCTCCAGCTTCCGGCGCTGTAAATGTGAAGGCCCACAGGCGCGCCATATCCATCTCTTTCGGGCACAGCGGTTGTGACGATCTCCTGCGCGCCACCGAATAGCGTAATGCTCAGTATGGTTTCCGTGATGCTGGGGCAGACGCAAACTTTCACCGCTACTCTTTGCATTGCGGAGGGCACCCCAATTCAATGGAGTGTGAATGGAACTATTGGGGGCAATTCCAATAATGGAACAATTGCAGCAACAGGCAGCGAAACTGCGCAATATGTGGCTCCGCTGAGGCTTCCCTCGAATCGCAAAAAAAAACCGCCCGTAAAAGGGCGGCGTCACATAAACCGTGACTTATCCGTGAAACCTGCCAGAACCCGGCAATTCCGAGCTACTACGAACTTCCGCGCTCGATACCGTGAGTATCGAGTGCGGAATTGGGCGGCCGATGCCTGCGTACAAAAACAGGCGGTACCGCTTAACTTTTATTAAAGGAGGTGATCCAGCCGCA
>PKXT01000317.1 GCA_003133505.1 Acidobacteriota bacterium | reverse complement strand
CCCAGCCGCCGTTTTTCCGTTGTGCTGCAGTTCGCGTTCCGCCTGCATCCGATCCGGCTTGTGGCTCTGTGAGGGACCACGCGCCCAATTTCTCGCCCTGTGCCAGGGGTACCAGATACTTCTGGCGCTGTTCCTCGGATCCGAACTTGTAGATATGGTTGCTGCACAGCGAATTGTGGGCCGCCACGATGATGCCGACGGAGCCATCCACGCGCGACAATNNAGCGAATTGTGGGCTGCTACGATCAGCCCCACCGATGGATCAATGCGCGCGAGTTCCTCGACAATGATGGAATACTCGATGTAGCCCAGCCCCGCGCCCCCGTATTTCTCTGGAAATATCACCCCCATCAGCCCCATCTCGGCCAGGTGGGGAAGAATCTCGTGTGGGAAGTGGGACGCCTCATCCCATTCCATCACGTGAGGCGCGATCTCGGCCTCTGCAAATTCCCGGACAGTGCGCCGGAGTTGTTCCTGTTCATCAGTCAGTTGGAAGTCCACGGTCGCTGTACACCCTTCTACGTTTTAGTTTCACATTTCCCAAGACATGCCTCGCGGGTAGTCAAACATTCGCACCGCGCGTCAAGCTTTTCGTATTGCGCGCCAAACTTCGAGCGAAAATCGGCGAAAGCCTGTGCCGAACTCCAGCGGTCAATGGTCAGGTACCGCGTGGCGTCCCGTTCGTCACCCTGCTCCTGATCCCGCAGTACCTCAGTGCCTTGATAACCCGCGCCACCAGCAAATAGTCGGGCCCAATCCCCTTCTGGCCCGTAGATTTTCTCAAATTCACTCTCGCTGCCGGGCCGCACCGAAAACTCCCAGATGGTCACGTACATAGCTCGCGCCTTCCCAGCCGATTTCTACCATCCCGCCTGATGGCCCTTGTTCTGCTCATCCAGCCACTGCTTCAGCGGCGCAAAATAATCCAGCATAGCTGTCGCGTCCATCTGTCGCTGCCCGGTGATCGCTTCCAGCGCATCGGGCCACGGACGGCTTTGCCCCATCGCCAGCATTTTTTCCAGCCGCGCACCCGCCGCGCGGTTTCCGTAAATCGAACAGCGATTGAGCGGCCCCTTGTATCCCGCGATCTGGCACAGCGCGCGATGAAACTGAAACTGCAATATGTCCGCCAGGAAATAGCGCATGTAGGGCACGTTCGCCGCCACGTGATATTTTGCGCCGGGATCGAAATCTGCCTCTGAACGCGCCACCGGCGGGGCTACGCCCTGGTACTTCAGCCGCATCGCCCACCACGAACGGTTGTAGTCATCCGGTTTGATTTCACCGGAAAAGACCTGCCAGCGCCACTGATCTATCACCAGTCCGAAGGGCAGGAATGCGACTTTCGCCAGAGCCCTCTGCATCAGCAACCCAATGTCGGCGGAAACAGGCGGCACGGTCTGCAAAAATCCGATCTGCTTCAGGTAATCAGGCGTGATGGAAAGGGCGTNNTATCGCCGATGGCTTCGTGAAAACCGTCGTTCGCTCCGCTCATGAATAGCGGCGGCAGCGTATCGTATGCCCGCTGATAAAAGTTGTGTCCCAGTTCGTGATGAATAACAGCGAAATCTTCCGCCGTTGGCTCCAGGCAGACCTTAACGCGGAGGTCATCCTTGTAATCAATGTCCCACGCGCTTGCATGGCAGACCACTTCCCGGTCAAGTGGCTTGGTAAAAAGCGATCGCTCCCAAAACGTTGGCGGCAGAGGCGCAAACCCCAGCGATTTGAAGAAATTCTCCGCGTCGTGAACCATATCCAGCGGTTTCGTACCACGCTGCTCCAGGATTTTCGTCAGGTCATAACCGGGATCGGCGTTGGGCGGCGCGACGAGCGGGTAAATGTTCGACCAATCCTGCGCCCACATGTTCCCCAATAAATCAGCGGGAATCGGCCCATTTTCCGGCACTGCTTCCTTGCCATATTTCTCGGCCAATCNNCACATAGGTATGGAGAGACACATACAGGGGACGAACCTGCTCCCACAGCCGCTCCACTTCGGCGCGAAATTCCTCAGGCGACATATCGTAATTCGAACGCCACATCGCGCCCACATCGGCAAAGCCCAGATCGCGCGCGCCCTCGTTCGCCAGCACAGTCATGCGCATATAACGCTGGCGCATTGGAGCGCCCACCGCGTGCCATCCAACCCACGCCTCCTGTAATTCCTTGGGATCGCGGCTCGTGTCAATGATTTTTTCAATTTCGGAAAGTTCCAGGCATTTGCCGGACGCGCCCTGCGGGCACCACTTCCCCTTGCCGTAATCGCTCTGCAGCGACGCGTTTATCTTGGCCAATTCCGCTGCGCGTTGTGGGTCGCGCGGCGCCGGAATATCCACGGAAAGTTTTAGGAGTTTTAGTTTGCGGGCCACTTCGGGAGGAAGCTGCATCCCGTCAAACTGCTTGGCCTCGCCGGCAAGTTGTACCGTAGCGGACTTCACTGCCTGATCGGCTTCCGCGGCCATTTGCTCCGTGTCGTCAGTAATAAAATTCTCCTGCACCCATGAAGCTCGTTGAGACTTGATCCACAGGTCCAGCAACCGGGCTTCCGCCGCGTCAGTGAAAGCATGGGCTTTTTCGGCAGTCGGTTTGGCGCTGGCCATCTGCGAGGTATCACGCTTCGGGGCGGCAGGGCCCGGCGTCCTGGTTTTGGCGTTCATGCGACTTATACCCAAGCCTCCGATAATAAACGCGAATGCAAATGCGCCCATCAGAAGCAGGCGTGATAGTAAAGTGCGCGGCATATTCTCCCTCCCCACCCGAAAAGGTCGCCAGCCGCCTCTCGCCGCCGGCTGAATTTAGGACCGGCCAGTATACACATTCCGGCTGGCGCTGCTCTAGTTCAGGCTTCGCACAAGGGACGCCATCGTCGTCAGCGCGCGCTCGATTCCTTCTCGCGTGACGTCGCAATGTGTCACCATCCGGATGAAGAACTTTTCCGTAGGGCTGGCCAATACGCCGCGCTCAACCAGAAAGCGGCAAATTTCCGCCGCCGGCTGTCCGGTTTTGGCCACGTCGAAAATCACGATGTTTGTAGCGACGTTTCGCGGATCGATGGTGATCCCGGGAATCTCCGCAAGTCCTTCCGCCAGGTGTTTTGCATTTTCATGATCGCGATGGAGTATCTGCGGCGATTCCTGCAGCGCCACCAGCCCCGCCGCAGCCAGCACTCCCACCTGGCGCATTCCCCCGCCAAACATCTTGCGATATACCCGCGCGCGTTCTATAAATTCCACTGGGCCCAGCAACATTGAGCCGGACGGGGCGCCCAAACCCTTCGACAGGCAGAACATTACTGAATCGCACCCGCGCGTCAGTTCAGCGACTGAGGTGCCCAACGCGACCGCCGCATTAAAAACACGAGCCCCATCCATGTGCACCGGCAGACCTGCTTCGTACGCCTTGCCGCAAATCTTCGCCACCATCTCCCGAGGAGACACCGTTCCGCCCGCNNTGCGTATTCTCAATAACGATCAACGCCGTTTGCGCGCGGTAATACACTTTCGGGCGAATCAACGGCTCAATCATTTCCCAGGTAAGCACGCCGTCTGGTGCAAAAGCGGTTCGCGGCAGGCATCCCGCAATTGCAGCCATGGACGATAGCTCGTACTGGTTGACATGCGCGCGCTCTTCGCAAATGACTTCGCCACTGTGATGCGTCCACGTCTTGATGGCAA